>NZ_JBHWJJ010000070.1:0-38865 GCF_042732005.1 Streptomyces sp. NPDC059851
CGCCGAGACCCGCGAGACGCTGATCAGCGCCCTCGCGATGCTCCGCAACAAGCACGCCGACCTGCCGTCCCGCAAGCACGGCAACCCGCCGCAGTGACCCCTGGAAAGGCACAGATCGCACCATGACCGCCCAGCCCAACGGAGTGACCCCGCCGCTGCCGCCGACCGAGACCGACCGGACGCTGCACTTCGCCGGCCAGGCCACGTTCGGTCGGATCCCCCGCCTCGACCAGGTGGAGAAGGCGGACATCGCCGTGGTCGGAGTCCCGTTCGACGGCGGTGTCACCTACCGCCCCGGAGCCCGCTTCGGCGGCAACGCCATCCGCGAGGCCTCCCGGACCCTGCGCCCCTACAACCCGGCCCAGGACGTCTACCCCTTCCACTACAGCCAGGTCGCGGACGCCGGCGACATCAGTGCCAACCCGTTCGACGCGGGCGAGGCGGTGGAGACGATCGAGGCCGCCGCCGACGAACTGCTTTCGAGCGGCGCCCGGCTGATGACGCTCGGCGGCGACCACACGATCGCGCTGCCGCTGCTGCGCTCGGTGGCCAAGAAGCACGGGCCCGTCGCCGTCCTGCACTTCGACGCCCACCTGGACACCTGGGACGACTACTTCGGTCAGCAGTACACCCACGGAATGCCCTTCCGCCGGGCCGTGGAGGAGGGCGTCATCGACACCTCCGCCCTCTGCCACGTCGGCACCCGCGGCCCGATCTACGGCAAGAAGGACCTCGACGAGGACGCCAAGCTCGGCTTCGGCATCGTCACCTCGGCGGACGTGATGCGCCGCGGGGTGGACGAGATAGCCCAGCAGCTGCGCGAACGGGTCGGCGACCGGCCCCTCTACGTGTCCATCGACATCGACGTCCTGGACCCGGCGCACGCCCCCGGCACCGGCACGCCCGAGGCGGGCGGGATGACCTCCCGCGAACTGCTGGAGATCCTGCGCGGGCTGGCCGACTGCCGGTTGGTCTCCGCCGACATCGTGGAGGTCGCCCCGGCCTACGACCACGCCGGCATCACCTCGATCGCGGCCTCGCACGCCGCCTACGAACTGATCACCATCATGTCCAAGCAGATCGCCCCGGTCCGTTGGGGGACGGGCGGATGACGTCCGGCGAAGACGTGGCCGGCGCGAGCGGTGCCGGCCACGTCCGAGCTTTGTTAATTCGCCGTGTCGAAACCGTCAAGGCGTCGTGTACCGTCCTTTCCCGGCCGCCCTCGTCGACGCGGATCTGCCAGTGACGGCAGCGCCGGTGCGATAAGTAATTTCGCTTCCGGGGGATCCCCTTCGCATTTCCTCCACCGCACGCGTCCTCCACGCAAATGAAATTGCAGATAAACGCGTGGACGCCCGTCGCGGACGCAGTGAGAAAAGGGCGCCCATGACGGTGCGCCCCAGCGAATTCCAGCCCCACGCCCGGCGCGGATCCGGGCACCGTGGGGGAGCGCCCGGACCACCCGACCGGGCGCGGCCGTTTCCGCGCCGCGCGGCCTCCTGGTGGTGACGTCTCCCCAGACGATGCCCGGCTGGGGCGGCACGGTCATCGTTTCGTTCATAGAGTTCACGGGCCGGAGCAGGCGAGCGACGGGCCGCCGTCACACCGACCCTCGTGCAGCGCCCGTGGCCCCGGACGGGCCTCCACCAGCCTTCCCCCCACCACCATCAGTGAGCTGGCGGCCACTCCTCGGCAGCACGGGACGGCCGTCAGACCGTCGACGACTCCGAGCCGGTGCGTGCGGCGGGCTCGGCCGCGTGCGTGATGCGGTAGCGCCGGTACGCACTGGCGAGCGGGCGTCGGTGCCGGTCGGTGAAGACTCCGTGGACCTCGTAGGTACCGGACGAGGCGTGCCCCACCGGGAGACGCTCGGGCTGCAGGTGGATCTCGTAGGGGCCGCCGGCCCGGAAGCTGCCGAGCTGGGTTTCCTGCGCCGCCTCGACGGTGCCGTCCCGGACCCGGGTCTCTGTGTAGGCGAGCCCGTCCACGTCCCGGCCCAATCGGAAGACGAGGCACAGCGTGACCAGCGCTCCCTCGGGCAACTCGACCGGATCGGATCGCTCCGCGGCCGGTTTGTTCTGGCAGTCCGTGCCCTCGGTGAGCAGGGCCATGTCCACGAGCTGGAAGTCGGTGGTGGTGCGTGGTTCATCCATGGCCCGCCCCTGCCCCGGACGACCACAGGGAAACGGCACGACCCGCCGATGCCCCGAAACGGCGACACCACGGTGGCGCCACCCGTTCTCCGGCGCTCCGGGCGGCGAGCGTCGACCCCATGCACACCGACACCCACGACGGCGGCCGGGCCGGGCACGACACCGCCCTGATCGTCATCGACATGCTCAACACCTACGAGCACGCCGACGCCGAGCTGCTCGTCCCCTCCGTACGCGCCGTCCTGCCCGCCGTGACCGGACTCATCGCCCGCGCCCGCGACCGCGGCATGCCGGTGATCTACGCCAACGACAACTTCGGGCAGTGGCGGTCGCACCACGGGGAGATCGCCGACACCGCTCTGGCGGGCCGCCACCCCGACCTGGTCGAGCCGGTCCTGCCCGCCGAGGACTCGTTCTTCGTCGTCAAGGCCCGCCATTCCGTCTTCTACGAGACCCCCCTCGCCTATCTGCTCGGTACGCTCGACGTCCGCAGGCTGGTCCTGACCGGACAGGTCACCGAGCAGTGCGTGCTCTACTCCGCCCTCGACGCCCACATCCGCCACCTCGAAGTCGTCGTCCCGCGGGACGCCGTCGCCCACATCCACGCCGACCTCGCCGACGCGGCACTGCGGATGATGGCCAGGAACATGCGGGCCGACATCGTGGACACCGCGGCCCGTGCCTGGTGAGCGGCGAGGGCGCGGGCGGGCCGTCGGCCGCCGTCCGGATGCAGGACCACGTTCCGGCGGACCGCGGCCGCCCCCAGCAGTGCGCCCCGGTCCCGCCGAAGGGGCAGTCCTCCGTGCGGGAACCCCCGGTCGGCCACCGGCTGCGGGTGTCGGCCCGACCGGTCCTGGGCAGGCGCGGAGGTAGCCGTAGGAGGCACGGCCACGTCGCGCAGCGTGCGGGACGTGCGGCAGCAGCCCGGAACCGGCCGCCAGGAGCAGGTACGTGAGGTACGGCAGCCGGCCCGGGGGCGGCGAGCCGAGGCGGGAGCGCAGGGATGAGCAGCCGGAAGGGCACCGCGGGCAAGGGCCACCGCCGCAGGCCCGGTGCGGCGGCCGCACCGCAGGCCGGGGGCCGGACGTCCACAGGGGCCGCCGGAACACCGCGCGCGGTGAAGAACGACACGGGCACGCGCTCCCGAGGGGAGCCGGCACGGCGTGCGCCCCGGCTGCGGACGAGTGATCCGAAGAGGCCCGGCTGGCGGCGGGTCCGCCGCGGGCGCGGCTTCCGCTACCTCGACACCGGCGGCGTTCCCCTTCCCGCGGACGACCGGGAGCGCGTCCGCGACCTCGTCATCCCGCCCGCATGGGAGGACGTCTGGATCTGCCCCTGGTCCAACGGCCACATCCAGGCCGTCGGCACCGATCGGGCAGGCCGCCGCCAATACCTCTACCACGCCCGCTTCCGGCAACAGCAGGACGCCGCCAAGCACGAGCACGTCCGCGACGTGGCCCGCTCCCTTCCCCGCCTGCGCCGCGCCATCGCCAGGGACCTGGCCGGGCGCGGCCTCGGGCGCGAGCGCGTGCTGGCCTGCGCGGCCCGCCTGCTGGACCTCGGCTTCTTCCGGGTCGGCGGTGAGCGCTACGCGCGCGACAACGACAGCTACGGACTGACCACACTGCTGCGCCGGCACGCCGCGTGCCGGCGTGGCGAGGTGTGCCTGAGCTTCCCCGCCAAGTCGGGCCGGCGCCAGACCCGCTCCCTCGTCGACGACCACGCCCTGTCCGTCGTCCGCGCCCTGCTCCGCCGCCGCGACGCCGGCCCCCGCCTGTTCGCGTACCGGGAAGGCGGCCGCTGGCACGAGGTGCACGCCGAGGACCTCAACACCTACCTGCGGGAGAACTCCGGCGAGGACATCTCGGCCAAGGACTTCCGCACCTGGCACGCCACGGTCCTGGCCGCGGTCGCCCTCGCCGTCTCACAGAACACTTCCGACGGGCCCCGCTCCGCCCGCAGGGGAGCCGTCTCCCGAGCGGTCCGCGAGGTCAGCGGCTATCTCGGCAACACCCCCGCCGTCTGCCGCGCCTCGTACATCGACCCGGTCGTCATCGAACGCTACGAGGACGGCGTCACCATCGCCCCCGACCTGGAGGGGCTGGGCGAGCAAGGAACGTACGGCCACCCCGCCACCCAGGGGGCCATCGAGCGCGCCGTACTGCACCTCCTGCGCAGACCGGCCTGACCGCGCGCCGCTCCCCGCGCGCGGTCTCACGTCCCGGCCGGCCCCGCCAGCCGTCCCGGCCCGCCGGCCCGCTCAGGCGGGCCAGGTGCCGGTCAGCCGGCGTACACCGGTGGCTCCGGCCCGCTCCACGGCCGCCTTGGTCCCCGCGAACACCGCCCCCTGGAGAGCGGCGGCGAGCAGGATCTCGCGCCAGGAGCGGTCCTCGTCCAGGGCGTCGGGCGTGTCGGCCCGGCCGCCCACGACCTTCCACAGCTGTTTGAACACCAGCCCGGCGGTCAGCCCGCTGAGGGCGCCGAGAGCCAGTCCGACGGGCCGGTAGGCGAGCTTGGCCTTGTTCACTTCGTCCTCCGGTTCGGGTCAAGGAAGGGGAGTACCGCCCGTGGCGTTGACGATCTCGCCCGTGATGTAGCTCGCCTGCGGCGAGGCGAGGAAGACGTAGGCCGGGGCCATCTCGGCCGGCTGGGCCGGCCTGCCGAGGGGCGACTGCTTGCCGAACCCGGACGGGTCGGGCATGGTCGCCGGGATGAGGGGCGTCCAGACGGGGCCGGGAGCGACGGCGTTGGCCCGGATCCCCTGCGGGGCGAGCATCAGGGCCAGGCCCTGGGTGAAGGTGACGATCGCGCCCTTCGTCATGGCGTAGTCGAGCAGTGGGGGGCTCGGCTTGTACGCCTGGACCGAGGCGGTGTTGATGATGCTGCTCCCGGGCCGCATGTGCGGCAGGGACATCTTCGTGAGCCAGAACATGCCGTACAGGTTGGTGCGCAACACCCGGTCGAACTGTTCCGTGGTGATGGCCTGGATGCCGTCGGGCTGCGCCATCTGGTGGGCGGCGTTGTTCACGAGGACGTCGATGCGCCCGAACTCGGCGACGCTGCGGTCGACGGTCTCCCGGCAGGCGGCTTCCTCGCGGATGTCGGCGACCAGGGGCAGCACCGTCCGACCGGCTTCGCGGACGAGCCGTCCCGTCTCGTCGGCGTCGGGCTGCTCCTCGGGGAGATGGGTGAAGGCGATGTCGGCCCCTTCCCGCGCGAAGGCGAGTGCGACGGCGCGGCCGATGCCGGAGTCACCGCCGGTGATCAGGGCCCGCAGCCCGTCGAGGCGGCCACAGCCGCAGTAGGAGTCCTCACCGTGGTCCGGCACGGGGACCATGTCGGCCGTGCTGCCCGGCGGTGACTGCTCCTGCGGGGGGAAGTCGGGTCGCGGGTGGGCGGTCGTGGGGTCGGGTGCAGGGGTGTTCACCGTGTTGTCCTTCCTCCGCGGGCGTCGTCGCCCGGCGCGCGTCTTCCCCGACCGTCGCCGCCTACACGCCGGCCCACGGCTGCGGACGACGGGCCGGCCCTCGTCCCGTCCACCACGGGCACGGGAGCCCGTCGCCGACGCCCGTCACGACGCGGCGCTGGGCAGGGCCAGCGGGCCCTTGGGCGCTTCCGCCTTGGCCTGCTCCATCTGCTCGCCCAGTTCGAGCAGCCGGTTGCGCCCCAGGGCCTTGCGGACCTCGGGGAACCAGTCGTTCTCCTCCTCCTCGACGTGATGGCGGACCTGCTCGATCAGAACCGTCATCTTCGGCTTGAACCTCTCGTCCCCCGGGTCCAAGTCCACCAGTTCGGAGAGCATCCACACGACGGCGTGGTGCTCCTCAACGCTCTCCAGGACGTGGTCTGCGGTGTCCGGAGCGGCTTCCCTGGCCGCGGGGTAGAAGATCTGCTCCTCGATCCACGCGTGCGTGGTGAGTTCCTCGATCACCTCGTCGGCGATCCGGCGCCGCTCGTCCCGGTCCTCGTCGTCGGTCTTCTCGAAGCGCTTGAACAGCTTCTCCACGGTCTTGTGGTCCGCGCGCAGCAGCACGATGCCGTCCATGTTCTCCTCCGGTGAAGTGCGGGGCCGGTCGTCCCGGTCGGGCGACGGGTGCCCGTCCTGCCGCCGCGCCTGCCCCGCTGACCGGCCGGCACACCTGCCTGGCCGCCGCCCGGCCCGTCGATGCCGAAGGGAAGTGGGGGGTGTGGGGCGGGCGCGCCGCCGGGCGGAGGCTACGCCTGGTCGAGGGCGCGCGCGGCGATCCGTAGGTCCGCCACCAGTCCGCGGTACGCGGCGTCCCGGTCCGGCGCACGGAGCACTGCCGACGGATGCACGGTCACGAGCACCCGGGCCTCCGGCAGGTCCGGCTCCCCGTCGCGGGAGTCGCCTCCCGGCAGGGGCTCCAACATCCCCCGGTGGTCACCCAGCCGGAAGGGCCCGCCCAGGAGCGCCCTCCCCGCCGTTGCACCCAGGGCCACCACCAGACTGGGCCGGATCGCCGCCAGCTCCGCCACCAGCCACGGCCGGCAGGCGGCCATCTCGCGCAGGCTCGGGGCCTTGTGGATCCGCCGCTTCCCGCCTTCGGGCACGGTGAACTTGAAGTGCTTCACCGCGTTGGTGAAGTAGACCGAGGACTCGTCGAGGCCCGCCGCGCCCAGTGCCCGGCGCAGCAGGGTGCCCGCGGGCCCGACGAAGGGTTCGCCGTCCCTGTCCTCCCGGTCCCCGGGCTGCTCGCCCACGAGGACGACACGGGCCTTGGGCGGGCCCGCCCCGAACACCGTCTGCGTCGCGTCCGCGTGGAGGGGGCAACCACGGCAGCAGGCCGCGGCCTCGCGCAGCTCGCCGAGGTCGTCCGTGTGCGGGACGTACGGTCCCGCGTCGTGGTCCGGTGCCGTGGCGGTCGCGCCGGGGTTCCGTCCGCCGCCGTCAGCCTCCCGTGGTCGTGGCCCCACGTCACTCGCCTCCGCCCCGATCGGTTCCCTCGCCGTAACCCTCGTCCTCCGGCTCGATCTCCTCGATCACGTGGACCGCGGCCTCCTCGGCCGCTGCGGCACCCCCGTCGATGCCCACGTCGCTCGCGCGAACGGCGAGGTGCCGACCCGCATCGGCGTCGTACACGGGGGCCAGTCGGCCTGCGCGCGCGGTACCCGCCTGCGGGTCGATCGGTTCGCCCTCGCCGCCCGGGAGGTCACCGACCCCGTCGTCCTCACCGGGTTGCGTCGGGTCGGGTTCCGGGAGCTCCCGGGCCAGGCGCTCGTCCAGGCTCTCCCCGGTGCGCTGCTCGCGCCGGGTCGTGCCGTGGTTGGCAGCCGCGTACGGGCGCTCGGGAGGCGACTCGCCGGTGTCGAGCCGCTCGTCGAGGTCGGGCTCGGCGAGGGCGTTCTCCAGGTCGGGCTGCATCTCACCGGGCTGGTCCGGGTTCGGCAGCTGGTACACGTTGTTGCCTGTGGGATCGGTGTCGCTCATGGTGTGCGCCTTTCACTGGGGCCTCCCCTGCGCCCTTCCCTGCCCTGCGGCTACCCGCACTTCCCGCGCCCTACCGCCCTTCCGGCACCCGACCCGTTCCGGCCCCCCGCGTGGGACCGACCGGACCGGGCAGACGCGGGGGTGACGGGGGTGGGCGGGGGGTGAGGCGGGCGGAGGCCCGAGGGGACCGGATCACGAGGGAGCATGACCATGAAGGTTGCCGACTACGTGTTGCAGCGGCTGCGGGAATGGCGGGTCACGTACGTCTTCGCCTACCCCGGCGACGGGATCAACGGTCTCCTCGCGGCCTGGGGGCGGGCCGAGGACCGGCCGCGGTTCATCCAGGCGCGCCACGAGGAGATGTCCGCCTTCCAGGCCGTCGGCTACGCCAAGTTCTCCGGCCGGATCGGGGTCTGCGCCGCCACCTCCGGACCCGGCGCGATCCACCTCCTGAACGGGCTGTACGACGCGAAGCTCGACCACGTGCCCGTCGTCGCCATCGTCGGGCAGACCGACCGCAGCGCCATGGGCGGCTCCTACCAGCAGGAAGTCGACCTGCTCTCCCTCTACAAGGACGTCGCCTCCGCCTTCTGCGAGATGGTCACCGTCCCCGAACAGCTGCCCAACGTCCTGGACCGGGCCCTGCGGATCGCCGTCACCAGCCGCACCCCGACCGCGCTGATCATCCCCGCCGACGTGCAGGAACTCGACTACGAACCGCCCTCCCACGCCTTCAAGCAGGTCCCCTCCAGCCTGGGCGTCGGCCACTACGCCCCCGTGCCCGCCGACGAGGACCTGGCTCGGGCAGCGGACATACTCAACGCCGGCGAGAAGCCGGCCATCCTCATAGGGCAGGGCGCCCGGCACGCCCGCGCCGAGGTCGAGCAGGTCGCCGACCTCCTCGGCGCGGGCGTCGCCAAGGCGCTGCTCGGCAAGGACGCGCTGCCCGACACCCTCCCGTACGTCACCGGCGCGATCGGGCTGCTCGGCACCAGGCCGTCGTACGAGATGATGCGGGACTGCGACACGCTGCTCGTGATCGGCTCCAGCTTCCCCTACACGCAGTTCCTGCCCGAGTTCGGCCAGGCCCGCGCCGTGCAGATCGACATCGATCCGGCCATGGTCGGCCTGCGCTACCCGTTCGAGCTGAATCTCGTCGGCGACGCGGCCCGGACGCTACGGCGACTCATCCCGCTGTTGGACCGCCGTACGGACGGCGACTGGCGCGAGGCCATCGAGAAGGGCACCGCGCGCTGGTGGGAGGTCATGGAACGACGGGCCGAGGTCCCGGCCGATCCGATCAACCCCGAGTACGTGGTGCACGCGCTGGACGAACTGCTGCCCGACGACGCCATCGTCACCGCGGACTCCGGGTCCGCCGCGAACTGGTACGCGCGGCACCTGCGGCTGCGCGACGGCATGCGCGGCTCCCTGTCGGGCACCCTCGCCACGATGGGCCCCGGTGTGCCGTACGCGATCGGCGCGAAGTTCGCCCACCCCGACCGTCCGGCGATCGCGCTCGTCGGGGACGGCGCGATGCAGATGAACGGCCTGGCCGAACTCCTCACCGCGGCGAAGTACTTCCACCAGTGGTCCGATCCCCGGCTGGTCGTCGCGGTGCTGAACAACCAGGACCTCAACCAGGTCACCTGGGAGATGCGCGCCCTCCAGGGCGCCCCGCAGTTCGAGCCCTCGCAGAGCATCCCCGACGTTCCCTACGCCGACGCCGCCGCCCTGTTCGGCCTCGACGGCGAGCGGGTGGAGACGGCCGGGACGGTGACACCCGCCTGGCGCCGGGCGCTGGCCGCGGACCGGCCCTACGTCATCGACTTCCGGACGGACCCCGCCGTGCCCCCGATCCCGCCGCACGCCACCTGGGACCAGATCAAGTCCGCCGCCACCTCGGTGCTGCGCGGCGACAGCGACCGGACCGCGGTGGTCCGCCAGGGGCTCAGGGCCAAGCTCCACGCGTTCCTGCCGGGCCGGGGAGGGAGCTGACCCGGGGAGCTGGCCGCCTACTCCCGTGCCTTCCTGACACCCCTGACACCGCCGCCACGCGCCCGCAAGGCGGCGGACAGCAGCTTCGGCACGGCGAGGGTGGCCCACACGGCTTTGCCGTGGGGGCGTGGTGTGACGCCCCATGCCGTGGCGAGGCCGTTGATGATGTGCAGGCCGTGACCGTGGGGCGCGGCGGGCCGGAACGGACGCAGGTGCGGCTCCCGGCTGCTGGGATCGGAGACGCTGATGGTGAGCCGTCCGCCGTCGAGGTCGAGTTCCAGGTCGATGCCGGTGGGACCGCGGGTGTGGAAGCAGGCGTTGGACAGGAGCTCGCACGACACGAGGACGGCGCTCTGGACCACGTCGTTGCCCAGCCGGTCGGCCATCTCCGACAGCCTGCTGCGGACGAAGTCGAGCCCGGTGCCGGACCTGCTGCTGCGGGCTGCCCCGAGCTCCCGGTGGTAGTGCAGGCGATGTCCGATCATCACGCACCCCGCAGCCGATCGCTTGCGCCCCGGGTCAGACCCACGCGTACCAGGCCATCGGCGAACCGGGCGAACTCGCCCCGCGGGACGAGCTCGGCGAGTTTCCCCGGCGTACGGGGCAGTCCGACGCCGGACGCCGCCTCACGCACCCGCGCGTCGGCGAAGGGCCGCAGCTCCGGCCAGACGGCCTGGACCTCGCGGCAGAAGACGTCGGCTCCGGTAGGGCCGATCCGAGGCACCTCCTGCAGGAGCTCCCGTACCCGGGGCGGGTCGCCGCCGGCCTCCTCCCGGAGGGCGCGCAGGTCGCCGTTCCACCGGTCGAGGACCAGCCGCGCCCCCTTGCCGAGGGCGGTGGCCGTGCTCTCGTCGTAGCGGCGGTAGTGCGCGCGGCCGAGCGCGTCGACGCGGTCCTGCCATGTCGAACCCGCCATCCGGCGTGGCGTGCGGAGCCCGTCCGCGAACAGCTCCCGGGCCGCCGCGACGGCCGTCGCGGCACGGATCGGCGCCGACAGCAGTACGCACAGCACCAGGAGCTGGTACAGGGGGGACGGAGCGTCGCGCAACCGGATACCGGCCTCGTGCACGTACGTCTCCCCGTAGTCGCGCAGTATCCGGCGGGCCATCGCCTGCGTCGAGTCCATGGGAGTGTCCTCACGAGTCGTTTCCGGGGCGGGAGCCACCCCTTCCGGGGGGCGCCTGCCCCGCCTCCCGGAGGGCATTCCCGGTGGATCCGGGCAAGACGGAAGGTTGCGGAGGCCGCTCGCGGGGCAGGCGCAGACGGTCCGGGACACCGGGCGGAGACTTCCGGGAGGGACAGCCGTGAAGGGCATCGACGACGAACGACAGAAGCCGGCGAAGGGCCGCGAGGAACACGCGCAGGAGCACCCCGGCCCGGATCCCGTTCACCCCGAGGCCAGCAAGCCGGTGGCCGGCAAGAGCCCCGAGGAACTGAGAAGGAGGCAGGAGCGGCGGATGGGCCCGGAGCACGCCGGCGACACCGAGTGACCGCCCCGCGGTCCCCCAGTGGCAGGAGGAGCTACGGCACGGGGCTGCACGGCACTGGGCTACGGAACCCTACGGCCCCTCGTCATACATCCCCGTCTCGACCTCAAGGGCGAGTTCCTGAAGGACCTCGATCGAGGAGACGTCCGTCCGCCCGCTGTCGTGTGCGATCGCCAGGCTGGTGAACGCCAGACTGAACCCGGAGACCATCGTGTGCAGGGCGGGACCGAGCGCCCGGGACACGTGCGCCGCCACCTGCTGCGGGGACGCGTCGGCCGGCACTCTGATCGACGGCAGCATTTCGTTCAGCAGCAGCGTGGCCACGCCGTTCGCCGCGGCCGGAGCGTCGACGTCCTCTCCCGCTTCCACGGCCAGGCGGATGTCCTGTGCCTCGGTGAGGATGCCGATGACCCGCTTCAGTATCTCAGCGCGTTCCATCTTGCGGAGCGTAACCCCGCGCCCCGTCGACCGCCGCCGGAGGCCCGCGCACCAGGTCCCTCCGCCCGTTGTCACACCCGCGCGCACCCCGCGGTCTCCGGGACGCCGACGGGTCACGGCCACCCACCGTGTCCGCACCGCCACGGACCGGCCGCAGCGCGCCGGGGCGGGCGCGGGTGGATGCTGGAGGAGGACCGAAACCGAACCCGTTCCGGCTGCAGGGAGGAGCCCGTCATGAGCAGCACGGAGGTGACCGTGGTGGTCAGCGACTGCGCCGAGGAGGACGCCCGCGCCGTCTTCGCGACGCTCGACGCGGCCTTCACGGCGGAGAAGACGACCAGGCCGCGGTCGGGCACCGGGGCGACGGTCTGGACATCCGCCTACGACGTGGCCGCCCCCGGCGAACAGGCCCCGGCTGCCCCGGCACCGCTGGCCCACCAGGTCAGCGTCGAGGCCCAGGGCGGCTACCGGGCCGTGGACCGCCTGGTGGCCGTACTGGACTCGGCGTACGTGATCGACACGGTGGGTACCGCTGCCGGCGACCAGGAGAAGGACATCCACTTGCGGATCCACGGCCGCGCGGGGGTGTGAGGCGCCCCTCCCGGGGCAAGGGACCCGGTGAGAACGGCTTTCCCGAAGGGCCGCGCGGTGGGCACCCCTTCTCCTCATGCCGCGTGGCCGGCGGGGACGGGCTGGAGGGCGTCCCGTCCAGCCCGTCTTCCTCGCGCGCACGGGCGGTCCGTGCCCCTACGAGAGCGTCACGGTCGGCCGATCGCGTCGAGCAGAAGCCGCGCCGCCACCGCCGCTCCGTCGGTGCGGACGGTGCCGGCCACGGCCAGCGCCCTGGCCCGGGTCTCGGGAGCGAGGGCCGTCCGGAGCGCGGCGGACAGGGACTCGACGGTCGGGGTCGGACCGTCGTGGGCCGCACCGATACCCAGATCGGCCACCCGGCCGGCCCAGTACGGCTGGTCCGTCGCCTGGGGTACCACCACCTGCGGCGCGCCCGCCCGGGCCGCCGCAGTCGTCGTACCCGCACCCCCGTGGTGCACCACGGCCGCCACCCGCCCGAACAGCACCTGCTGGTTGACCTCACCGACGGCGAAACAGTCGTCCCGCTCGTCCACCAAGGACAGATCGGCCCACCCACGGGCCACCACCGCGCGCCGGCCCTGCGCCCGGACCGCCTCGACGGCCACCCGGGCCACGTCCGCCGACGCGTGCAGGGGCATGCTGCCGAAGCCGACGTACACCGGTGGCGTACCGGCATCCAGGAACGCCGCCAACTCCACCGGGAGGGGGTGGGGGTCCGGCAGGATCCACGCGCCGGTCTGGACGACGTCGAGGCCGGGCGCTCCACGCCAAGGGTCCAGGACCGGATCCGTCGCCAGCCAAGGCCGGTCGCCGATGACGTAGGCGCGGACGTCGTCCACCGGCGGCAGGCCGGCCGACGCCCGGTTCGTGTTCAGTGCCTCACCGAACAGCGCGTTGATGCTCTCGGCGTCCAGGTCCCACAGCATGCGGTTGTCGGTCACCTCCGGCGGTAGCGGCCGGCCAGGATAGGCCAGCGGCGGGCGGTGCGGAGACGGCAGCGTGAGCTGCTGGAACGTCACGGACACCGACGGAATGCCCAGCTTCTCGGCCACCGACCGTGCTCCCGCCGCGGCAGGCATCACCCCGGTCGCCACCAGCACGTCGCACCCCTCCGCAGCCGCAGTGACCGCCTCGAACTGGTCGGCGATCAACGAGGCCGCCCGCTCGGGCAGCGACGACGGCGGCGGCGCCGCGAGCGTCAGCGCACGCGCCGACGGCCCGACCGGCACCAGCGGCACCCCGACACCGGCCAACCGCTGCGCGAAGTCCTCGTCCGGCGGCGCGCACACCCGTACTTCCGCGCCGAGTGCCCGCACCTGCTCCGCGAGTCCGACCAGCGGTTCGACGTCTCCACGTGACCCGTACGTCGACAGCAACACACGCATTTCCGCGACTCCCCGTTCCTCGCGCTACGGCTCCGGCCGGCGATTCTGGGCCACCACCCCGGCCTTGCCGCAAGCCCCCCGGTGCGCTATACGTTGGGAGCGGAGAGGAACGGGATCGCTCCTTATCCCTTCGACCCCCACCACGAGCCGGCTCCTTGCCCGCAGAGCGGCACCGCCGTCCGGCAGCCGGTGGCGCGCCCCGACTTCGTGGGCCCCGCACCGGCACGCGCCTTCACGGTGCCCACCACCGGGTGCAGCCGGCCCGCGACCCCCGCGTCGGACGGACCCGCCCCGAACCGCCCTGACGCCCCGACCCGGTCTGCGTGACGGACGGGTCAGGCCCACGGCAGGGTGCGCCAGGGGCTGGCGGGGTCGGTGGTCAGGACCCGGTGGACGCGGAGCGCCGTCTCGTACCACTCCCCGAACTGCTCCTCGTCGAAGTGCAGGCAGCGGGCGAGGACGTACGCCGCCGAAAAGTCCTCCCAGGACCGGTAGTTGGCGTGGACGAGGCGGCCGGCGCGGACGACCGCCGCCTCGGCCTCCTGGAGGGAACAGAGGCGGGAGGCCAGGCCCCAGCGGGCCATACCGGACGCCCGACCGTAGTCCCACGCCTCGATGGTGCGGACGTACCCGCGTTCCGGGAGTACACCGTCGGCGCGGAACCGGGCCTCGTAGCGGGTGATCCGACCGATCAGCCGCTGTACGCCGTCGATCTCGGACTCGACCTCGGCAGCGGTCGGTACCCGCCCCGGGCTGACGCCGTCGGGGGTGGGCGTCGGCCGGGCGGCCTCTTCGGCCCGCAGGCGCAGGAAGTGGGCGGCGGCAGTGCGCCAGTGGTCGGCATCGACAGGGCCGGCGAAGTCCAGGGCCATCCCGCGCCGCAGCTGGAGCACGAACTGCCAACTGCTGCTGACCATCCCGGCGCGCAGCAGTCGGTCCTGCACGTCGAGCCAGTCCTCCCGGGTGGTGACGCCCCACCACTCCTTGAGCCTGCTGCTCTCGGCGGTGTAGCCGTCGCCGTGGTAGGCCATCGCGTTCCAGAACTGGCCGTTGCGGACGGGAACGTGCGCGCCGACGGCCAGGCCGAAGGCGACCACCCCCTGGAGGGGGCCACCGATTTCGAGGGTGTGGACGGCGTCCCGGGCGAGGCCGCGCCGCTCCACGGGGGCGTAGTGCCGCCGCCACAGCTCCCGGCCCTCGGGGCCGGCGGGCAGCACTCCCTCGCACGGGCTGCCCGGGTTCACCACGAGGTACGGCGGGTCGGCGGCCTCCCAGACGCTCGCGAACCAGCCCAGGGAGTAGCTCCGGTACACCGGGTCGGGTACGGGGGGCGGGAGCATGCCCGCGGTGTAGACGGCCAGACAGTAGGTGCCGGTCTGCGGGTTCCAGTACGGGTGGAAGCGGCTGGTCCCGCGGTTCGCGTCCACCGCGGCCCGGGACTGCATCATGAACAGGTCGGCCCGGGCGACGAGATCGTAGTAGGCGGACCAGTCGCCCCGCATTCTCGCCCCGTACAGCCTGCGTTCGACCGCGCTGGGCGCCTGCCACCCCTCCACGCCGGCCACAGCTCCCCTTCCGTGCCCCACCGTCATCCCCGTGGATCAACCCTACGTGCCCGGCATCGCCCCTGATCACGGCCCTCACGCCGCCCCGCGGGCCACCGGGCTCGCCCTGACGGTCCCGGCCGGACGGCGCGGCCAGGCGGGCGCGGCGGGCGGCGCCGTGTGCTTCAGCGGCCCAGTGCCCTCAACACCGCTTCGGCCACGACGCGTTGACCGGTGGCATTGGGGTGCAGGGGCGCTGCGGGCGAGGTCGGCAGGACGCCCTCGATCCAGGGGGAGGAGGAGCAGGCGTCGTGGCCCCGGGTGGGACCGAGGGTGTCGACGTACGTGGCGCCCGCCGCGGTGGCGGCGCCGGCCGTCTTCTCGTTGAGCTCGCCGATGACGGAGCGCAGGAAGCGGAGGTCGCCGGTGGTGACGGGCAGCTTGCCCAGGCACTTCAGTGGGTCGTCGGGGAGTACCGACGGGTACCCGACGACGACCACCCTCGCGCTCGGGGCCTTGGTGGACACGGTGCGCAGGCCGTCGGCCAGCCGTGCCGCCGCCGAATCGAGCCTCCTGGTGAGCGTATCGCCGTAGAAGTCCCGGCAGGGCGCTCCGAGGGGATCGGTCAGGGCGAGGGTCGAGCAGACGGCCACGACGTCCACGAAGCCGACGTCGGAGGTGCCCATGTCGTTGCCCCCGAGCGTGAGCGTGACCAGGGACGTGTCGGGCGTGACGGCATCGAGCTGGGGGCCGTTCACGACGGTCCCGGCGTCCGTCTGGGGCGTGGTGAGTGCGCTCACCTTGGCCCCGGTGCAGCTCCTTTCCGTGTACGAGGACGGGGCGAGGGCCGCGGCGACGAGGTGGCCGTAGTTGCGGTCGGAGCGCAGGCACGGACCGGCGGACTGGGCGGGGACCCCCGCCCCCGCGGCGTACGAATCCCCGAGGGCCACGTACTTGCCCGTCCCGGCGGGTGCCGGGAGCGGGACCGGGGCCGCCGCCTGCGCGGAGGCATGGGCGGTGGCCAGGGTGAGGGCGGAGGCGAGGAGCGCGGCGCCGGCCCGTACGGACGCACGCCGTGCGGCATGGTGCGGGGCGAGGCGTGCAGCGCGGCGTGCGATGCGCGTGGTGCGGGGTGTCGGGGCTGTGGACACGGTTCCCCCTGAGGACGCAGGTACGACGGAATACGGATCGGTACCGGCCGGTAACGTCCTCGTATCGTGCTGGGCGGACCCCGCGCGGGCCATGTGCCGGCACACACACCCGTTCCCCTCTCCTTGTCCCCGGGCACAATGTGCGCCCCGCCGCACTCCGCCGTTTGTAGCCTGCGGGCATGAGCCGCACTCCCGACGCACCCGCCGAGATCGCCCCCGTGGCGGCCTCGTTGCTCACGCGCACCGAGGAACTGGGCACACGGATGGCCCGCCGCATCCGTGCCGAGGTGGCGTACTACCGGGGCGACGAGCACGTGTCCTTCGCGGAGCTGGCGGCCTCGTGCCGGTGCAACTGCGAGCAGGTGCTGCGGCAGCTCGTCGACGGCCGTTGTGCGGACGGGGCCCCGGCGCAGGAGACCGGCCGTCAACGGGCGCGCCGGGGAACGCCGCTGGCGGAACTGCTGCACGCCTACCGCGTCGGTGCCGAGGTCCTGTGGTCCGCCATCACCTCCGAGGCCCGTTCCACGCAGGGCCTCACCACGGAAACGATCATGTCGCTGGCCGCCTGGTGGGTGAACGGAGGCCTTGCCGCGTCCGCGAGCGACGCGTACCGCGAGGAAGCCGCCGAGATGGTGCTGCAGCGCGAGCGGGAGCGTTCGGCCCTGGTCGAGGCCCTCTTCACGGGCCTGCTCACCGACCGCACCACCCTCTGGGAGGCCGCCGACGTCCTCGGCCTCCCCACCGGCGGCCCCTACCTCGTGGTCGCCGCCGAGGTCCCCGGTACCGGCCGGGAGGCACTACCCGGGATCGAGGCGGACCTCCTCGCCGAACGACTGCGGTCGGCCTGGCGCCTCCTGCCGGACCTCCACGTCGGCGTGGTGGCCGTCCGCCGTACGGGAGCCGATGACGCGGTCCTGCACGTCCTGGAACGGTCGCCCGCCGTCCGCGTGGGCGTCAGCCCTTCGTACCGCGACCTGCGGGACACCCCCAGGGCCCTCCGGCTCGCCCGCCTGGCACTCACCGCCGCACGCGGCCGGCCGGCGGGCGTCGCACGCTTCGACAACCGTCCCGCCGCCCTGTTGGTGGCCGCGGCACCCGACGAGGCCGGAAGGATCGCCCGTGCCGTCCTCGAAGGCGTCCTGCGGCTGCGGGCCGATGAACGGGGCCGCCTACTGGAGACCCTGGAGTGCTGGTTCGCGGCAGCAGGCTCGACGGCCGAAGCGGCGCGGCTCCTGTACTGCCACCGCAACACCGTCCGCTACCGGCTGCAGCGGCTGGAGGAGTTGACGGGACGCTCGCTGCGCGACCCCCGCGCGGTCGCCGACCTCGCCGTGGCGCTGCACGCGCTGCGCCTGATGCCCGAGACGTAGTCCGCTCCGTGCCGCCGTGCCGGGCGACCACGCGTAGGGTGCCGGGGAAGAGACCGGGGAAGTGAAGGGAACGGAAAGTGGGCGGCGCCGTACACACCCTCTGGGACGAGCTCGAAACATGGGCGCGGACACACGCGGGCCGGTCCCTCCACCTCCGGCCCGGCGTTCCACCGGAACGCATCGACGAGGCGGAGAAGGCGATGGGGGTGACCTTTCCGAGCGACCTGCGCGAGTCCTTCCTGCATCACGACGGCCAAGACCTCTCAGCCGGCGAACCATTCGCATGGCTGCCCGGGTGCAGTCCCCTCGCACCGCTGGAAGCGGTGGTCGAGCGGTGGCGCGACGAGGGGCAATGGTTCGACGAGGACGATGGGGCGGACCACACGATCAGTGACGACGGCCTCCTGCACGACGTGGTGGGACACCCCCGGCGCATCCCGATCGCGGGCAACGAATGGTGGGACGGCGACAACACGTACGTCGACCTGTTCCCGGGGCCGCACGGCTCCAGCGGCCAAGTGATCACTTTCGTCTCCGAATGCGACCTGGTGGTCATGGGGTCCAGCCTGCGCGAGGCGCTGGAAGACCACCTCCACTGCCTGCGCTCCGGCGCTTGGGTCGTCGAGGGAGGTGTCGTCAGGCCGAAGGGCGCGGCACGCGACGCGTTCCCCCACACCTCCGAGCTGTTCGCGGCGCGGAGGGGGCGGACGCGCTGAGCACTACAGGCGTACCGCGCTCAGCTGCGCCGCGGTCGAAGCCATGCGCGTCGGGGGTTCCCAGGTCCAAGCGCGGACGGAACCGAAACCGGCCGCGGTGACCGTGCGGGCGAGCGCAGGGAGGCCGGCGGGGAGCCACTTCTCGTGGGCGGACAGGACCATGCGGCCACCCGGTCGCAGGACGCGGTGGAGTTCGGCGAGGGCGGCGGGTACGTCGGGCCACAGGTGGAGGTTGTTGACGGAGATCACGAGGTCGGCCGAGGCGTCGGGTTCGCCGGTGCGGGCGGCGGTGCCGACGGCGAGGCGGAGACGGCCCCGGGCGATCGGGGCGGCGCAGCGGCGGCGGGCCATGGACAGCATGAGGTCGGAGGGGTCGATACCGATGACGTGGGCCGAGCGCCGGGCGGCGGCTGCGAGCCCGACGCCCGGTCCCGGACCGATGACGAGGACGACGTCCTCTTCGGCGGGCGCAGCGACGGCGACCGCACGCCGCTCGGTGGCGGCGTTGCCGTGGGCCATGAGGCGACCGCCGAGACGCCCCAACAGGCCGCTCGGCCGGCCGAACCCCTTGGCCAGGAGCTGCCGCGTGATGCTCTCCACGCCCCCATCGAAACACACGCGCTGCGCCCACGGGCGAGCCCGGTCGTACGGATGATCACAAGCGGTATGTACCGTTCCGCCCCTCTAAGCCGCAGTATGTGATTCGTACATGCCACAACTAGGGGGATCCTCCACATGCGGAAGAGCACTGCCGCGGCCGCAGCCGCCATCGCGCTCGCAGGACTGATCACAGCCGCCGGGCCGGCCGGCGCCGCCGGCTGCACACCGGAACTCCGGACCTTGGACGCGCTGTCCGCCGAGGGGCCGACGCGCAGCGGGACCGTGTACGGCCTGGGGCGCGGCGACCTCGCGGTCGGCACGAGCAACGGCCTGCCGGTCTACTGGACCGGGACCACCGCCCACGCCGTTCCGCTGCCCGACGGCTGGACCGGCGGAACGGTCACCTCGGTCGGCGACAACGGGCTGATGGTCGGCACGCTGACCCGTGACTTCGACACCAGGGCCGCGTTCAGCTACCGGCAGGGCGACCCCCAGGTCCGGCTGCTGACCACCGCGACCCGGCACGGTGCGGCCGCGGCCATCAGTGCCACCGGGCGGTTGGTCACCAGCGAGAACGGCGTCGCGAAGGAGTGGGTGAACGGCTCGCCGGTCCGTGAACTCCCGGCGCCCGCCGACGCCTTCCCGAACAGCCGGGTGACCGTCAGCTCGATCAACAAGCGCGGGGACATCCTCGGCAACCTCTTCGGCGAGTACTGGAACCCGGAGACCGACGAGACCGTCATGCGCTCCCACCCGGTGGTCTGGCCGGCCGGCGGGTACCCTCCGTACAGCCTCCAGGCCTGGAACCAGGAGGCGCAGATGTACTCCACCGTCGGCAGCGCCATCGACGACCGCGGCCGGGTGGTCGGCCACGAGCGGACGTCCTGGCGCGAACTGCAGCACTTCCGGCCCGCGACCTGGAAGAAGCCGTACGACGGGCTCCCCGTCGAGCCCGGGCGGCTGGTCGGCGAGGAGGAACTGGCCCTGGAGGCCACCAGCCCCACCAGCGGGGCCGTGGTCGGATCGGCCGCCACCTTCGAGGAGGGGTGGAAGAAGAGCTCGCAGCCCGCGTACTGGCCCGGGCGGGGCCCGGTGCTGGCCCTGCCCGGCGGCTCCGGTCCGCGCCGCGGCAGCGCCCACGCGGTCACCGACGACGACCGGGTGGGCGGCAGCCTCCTCGACGAGAACGGCATCGGCCGTGCGACGGTGTGGACCTGCGCCAGCAAGCAGGCGTTCCCACCGAAGGCCTGACGGGCCCCCGACACCGGGCGCTCCAGGGGCTCCGGGCGCTCCGGGTGCTGCGAGGACTCTCTGGCCGTCCGTCGCGGCGGCGGGGTGGTGCGGCTCCGGGCGCTGAAGCGCTGACAGCGCCTCGGGGACGGGCCGCCACCGGCCCGGCCCCGGGGCGCCGGCCCTCCACGGCGACCGGGGGTAGGGGAAACCCGACCCCCAAGTGTCCGCCTGGGTGGGCAGACCCGGCAGGGCGGCCGCGGCTGCAATGGGGGCATGACCTCCTTCCGAACCCCCTGGTTCGCCCTCGGCTGGCTCTGCGCGGCCGCCTGGGCCCTGTCGTTCCCGCTGCTGTCCACGCTGGACACGCACCGGCTGTGGGGGTGGTGCGCGGCCGCCGGATACCTCGGCGCCGCGTGTGCGACCGGTCTGCAGCGGCCCCGCGCGGCGCTCGCGCTGGCGCTGGCCGGAGCCGTCGCCGTCCCGCTGCTGTACCTGGCCTTGACCGGTCAGGGACAGTCGGAGGTCGCCGTGATCGAGCGGTCCGGCCGCCTGCTGCTGGAATCGGGCAGCCCGTACGTCGACCGGCCCGGCCGGGTCGAGGAGTACACCCCCTACCTGCCGGGAATGGCGCTGTTCGGGATACCGCGGGCGGTCTTCGGGGACGCCGGCCGGTTGGCCCGGCTGCTCGGGGACGCCCGGATCTGGTGTGCGGTCGCACTGTTCGTCGGGATGTGGGGCGGGCGCCGGCTGCTCGGCACACGTGAGGCCCGTGGGGTGCGGGGAGTCGGCTTCCGCGGCACGTTCCCGCTGTTGGTCGCCTCCCCGGTGGTGGCGCTGCCCCTGGCGGTGAGCGGGGTGGACCTGCCGCTGGCCGGGTCGTGCTGCCTCGCACTGGCCGCCGCCGCGGCCGGACGGCCGGTCCTCGCGGGCACCGTACTGGCCGGTGCGTGCGCGCTGAAGTGGACGGCCTGGCCGGCGGTCCCGGTTGCGGTGGTGCTGCTGGCCGCCGTGTACGGATGGCGCGCGGCGGTACGCTGCGGGGCGCTCGCGGTGGCGGGGACGGCCGTGGCGGTTCTGCCGGCGGCCCTGCTGCAGCCGGCCGAACTGGTCCGGCAGGTCTTCGCGTTCCCGACCGGCCGTGCCGAGGTGGCGACCCCGGCGCAGAGCCCGCTGCCCGGTCGCCTGATCAGCGAACTCGGCCCCTGGGGCTGGTGGGTGACGGTCGTCCTGCTCCTTCTCGGCGGCGCCGCGGTGGCCGTGTCCCTGCTGCTGCGCCCCCCGCGGACCGTGGTCGCCGCCGCCGACCGGCTCGCCCTGGGCCTGACGGTGGCGTTCCTGCTGGCGCCCGCGGGGCGGTTCGGCTACCTGTCGCTACCGGTGCTGCTGGTGCTGTGGGCGCGTGCAGCGGCTCCGGCCCCGGCGCCGGTGCCGGTGCCTTCCCGGGTCGTCGCCGCCTCGTCGGCATCCGCGGTGCAGGCGGCTCCGGCCGGACCGCACCGGGCCCCGACCGGCGGCTGAGTGCACGGGGCTGCCGGCCCCGGCCGAGGCCCGGGGGCGACTGTCGTCGTCTCCGTCCGCGCCGGTGAGGGACGGCGAGGGCAGCAGTGATCAGCCGGCTGTGCCCCGCAGGTGGGCGAGGACGGCCAGGACCCGCCGGTTTCCCTCCGCCGGGTCGAGCTCCAGTTTCATGAAGATGCTGCTGGCGTGCTTGACCACGGCCGCCTCGGTCACGAACAGCCGGGCCGCCACGGCCTGGTTGTTGAGGCCCTCCGCCATCAGCGCCAGCACCTCCCGTTCCCGCGGGGTGAGCCGGCCCAGAGGGTGGTTCGCCGGGCGGTGGTTCAGCAGCACCCGGATCACCTCGGGGTCGAGCACCGTCTGCCCGCCGGCCACCCGTTCCAGTGCGTCGAGGAACTCGTCGACCTCGCCGACGCGGTCCTTCAGCAGGTAGCCGAGGCCGCCCGCCGCGCCAGAACCTCCCGTCCCACCCGCGCTCCCGTCGAACAGCCGCGCCGCGTACGCCGTCGCCACGTACTGCGACAGCACCAGAACCGGCAACGACGGGTCAGCGGACCGGAGTTCCAGGGCCGCCCGCAGACCTTCGTCCCGGAAGTCGGGCGGCATCCGTACGTCGGTGACCACCACATCGGGCCGTTCCGCCGCCACGGCCCGCTTCAACGCGTCCGCGTCGCCGACGGCCGCGACCACCGCGTGCCCGCTGCGGGACAGCACCTCGGCCAGTCCTGCCCGCAACAGCACGGAATCCTCGGCCAGGATCAGCCGGAGCACGGCACCTCCACCCGCAGTACGGTCGGCCCGCCCGCCGGACTCGACACCACCAGTGTGCCCCGCAGCACGGACAGCCGGTCCGCCAGCCCCACCAGGCCGTTCCCGGCGGCCGGTTCGGCTCCGCCGCGACCGTCGTCCGTGACCGTGAGGGTCAGCTTTCCCCCCACGACGCGGCCCGCCACCTCCACTCGGTCCGCCCCGCTGTGCTTGGCGGCGTTGGCCAGGGCCTCCGCCACGCAGAAGTACGCGGTGGCCTCCACCGCATCGGGCAGCCGCGGCACCCCGTCCAGGTCGGCCGTCACCGGGACCGGGTGCCGTAGCGCGAGCTCCGTGACCGCGGCTGCCAGCCCGTGGTCGGTCAGCACCTGCGGATGGATGCCCCGCACCAGCTCCCGGAGCTGGGACAGAGCCTGCTTGGCCTCCGCCCGCCCCCGGGCGACCAGTTCGGCCGCGGCCGCCGCCTCCACCAGCCCGCGCAGCTCGCGTTCGGCCAGCCCCAGCGTCATGCTCAGCGCCACCAGCTGCTGCTGTGCGCCGTCGTGCAAGTCCCGCTCGATGCGTCGCCGTTCGGCCTCGAAGGCGTCGACCAGCCGGACCCGGGAGCGGGTCAGCTCCACCACCCGGACGTCGTCATCGCGCGGCCCGAGCAGGGCCCGCGCCACACGCACCTGCGTGCTGGTGACGAGCCCGGCCGCGTACGCCGCGAGCACCAGCCCCAGCAGCCCCACGGCGGTGCCGCCGAGGGCTTCGAGGGGACCGGAGACCGCACGGCCGGGGATCAGCATCACCGTTTCCGGCGCCAGGGCCCACACGATGACGGGGCTCGCGACCAGCACCCCGGAGAACGCGAGCAGGGCGGTCACCCCGAACCCGGCCGGCCCGAACACCACCGCGAGCAGGGCGGCGTACCCCAGTTCCCGCCAGGTGGCCCGCTCCCGCAGCCGCGTACGGAGCCGGCTCATCGGCCCGGCCCCGGCCGCCGGGGCGTGCGGGCCCCCGACCCGCTCCGGTTCCACCAGGCGCAGCCGCCGCCGCTCCAGCGCGCCGACGGGAACGGCGGTCATGACCGCCGCGGTGAGCAGCAACAAGCCGAGGCCCAGCCAGGACAGTAATACCCCGGCGACGACCAGCACGGCGAGCACGGCCAGTACCGCGAACCCGATCAGGGCCCCGGAGGCCAGGTGAAGCCAGCAGCGAAACGGCCACCACGACAACAGGAACTGCCGGGGGCCGTTCCTCAGGACCGTCCCGAGCCGGACGGGCGCGGGCAGTTCGGGCATGCGTACGGTCCTCCGACGGCAGTGGGTGTCACCGTGACCCTACGTCAGGGCAGGCAGACGGGTAGCCCGGCCAGTGGGCGAACGACGCGTGGGCGGCCTGCGGAGCCAGCACCCCGGGCCGGGGGTACGACGCGCAGCCGGACCCGGCACACGACCGACAGCCCGCCCCCCGACCCCACGGCCCCCGACCCCGCCGACCCCGGCCCAGACCCCGGCCCCGGCCTCGAAGAGCGGCAGACGGCTCCCCGGCCCGGTCCGGATGCGAAGACCCCCGTCACCCGGACGGCGTCCCACCGGGGGCGCCGCGCCGTGCGGCCGGTCACAGTGGCGGCGCGTCCTGTTTTCGAATCGGTCGCGGGGAGGGATGCAGCGGCGGCTGCGGGCGACCGCCTCCGCCCTGATCGGATGAGAGGGAGAACCATGATGCGGAACGACTTCGCAACCACGGACCAGCCCGAAGAGGCGCGGCGTGCCGCGCCCCGCCCCGGAACGGCCGAGAGCGTCCGCCGAACTGCCGAGAACCGGCCGGATCCTGCGGCCGAGGAGCACATCATCCTGGGCGAGGACTGAGCCGGGCCGACGCCGGACGCAGACCGTCCGTCCGGCCGCCCGCCCGGCGGCCGGAACCCCCGCACAGGGCCGGAGCCGTGCCCCTGCCGCGGCGGGCGCCGCGGCGGGCGCCGCGGCGGGCGACTGCCGCCGGGCGGACGGGCTGAGGAAAATCCCCTGCGCGGCCCACGTGCTGTACGGCACCATGGGCGTCATGGAATCAGGTGTGTCCCTTCAGGGACGTTCTGCGCTCCGCGCGGGCCACGAGCCGGCTTCCGCTTCCCTCGGCTAGGAGTTCCTTCCCGTGCCAAGGGCACGGAGGGATCACGCGCGCCTTCCGGGAGGGCTTCAGTGGCGCGCCGTCCGTGCCCCTCGTGTGCATGCGAACTCGAGGGAAGAATGCTCATGTTCCGCTGGGGGAAGTTCGGTCGGAAGCCTGCGCACGCCACCGAGGACGACCGAGACGTCGAGGCGGGCGGCAACGGGCCCCGGATGACGTCGCCCGCCGCCGTCCGCGCGGACGACCGGGGATCCGGTCTCGGGAACTCCCTTGCGAGGGGAGCCGCCGAGGGCACCGCTCGCGAACTCGTGAAGGAGTTCCTGACCATGCTCATCTCGGACTGATCCGTCCCGGCCGGACGGCTCCGCCTTCGGGCGCGGAGCCGTCCGGCTCCGTGTCCCCGACCGTCCGTGATCGTTTGAAGGGGCGTGGAACACAGCGCACCCCGGATGCGGGCGACGGTCACGACAGCGGCAGGTCTCGTCCTGGCCGTGGCGTGCGCCGCGGGCTGCGCGGCACCGCCCCGGCCGGCGCTGCCCACCTCGGAGCAGGGCCGCAGTGACCTGATCAAAGCCGCCCAGCAGCTTCTGGTCGACCGCTGCCTGACCACCCGCGGCGCAGTCGGCCCACCTCCCGAGCAGGAGGTGCTGTTCGGGGCCGCCCCTGCCGAACTGTCGGTCACGCTGGCCACCGGTCACACCGTCCGCACGCACACGGACGGCTGTCTCGCCGAGGCGCACCGCTCCCTCTACGGTGACCAGGCCCGCTGGTTCCGCGCCGAGGTCACCGTCAACAACCTGCGCCCCGAGGCCCAGGCCCGGCTGACCGAGGACGCCGCCTACCGGGATGCCCTCGCCCGCCGGGCAGCGTGCGCCGACCAGGACGCCCACTGCATCCGCGCGAGCGGCCTGGAGGAACTGCGGAACCGGCTGGAGCCCGCCCGCCTCGCCCAGGTCCGGGCCGCGCACCGCGAAGAAATCACCACCTACGACCAACTGCGCGACCGCGCACTGCACCGCGCGGCCGACTTCCTGTCCGACCCGTCCACCCACCACCTGAAAGGCAACGTCCCCTGATGAACCCCACGAAGCGCAGCAAGATGCTCACTACTGCCGCCGCGGCCTTCCTCGTCTTCACCGGCGGGCTCGCCGCGGCCGGCACGGCCGGGGCGGCGGACTGCCCGAGCGGCGAGTTCTGTGCCTGGGAGCACGCCGAATTCAAGGGCCAGCGCGCCAACTGGAGCGGTGACGACGGTTGGTGGGAGAGCTGGATCGCCGACGAGGACTCCTCCTGGGCCAACCACGGCATCTCCGGCCCCGGCATCAAAGACCACGTGAAGGTGTACTCGCGCGCACAGCAGGGCGGGCACATGACCATTTGCCTCACCCCCGGCCAGGAGGTCAACCACAACAGCGCGGCCAACGACAACGGCGACTCGCACACCTGGGCCATGAGCTGCTGAACCCCGCGGCCCCGCTGTCGGTGGGGTCTGGCAAGGTACGTCCATGAGCGAGGGAACACGGGCCGGCAGCGCCTACGTCCTGGAAAAGGCATACCGCGGCCAGGCCGAATACAGCGTCCTGTTCGTCTACTCCCGGCGCGATCACGTCCGTGCGCTGCTCCAGGACATGCTGGTCGACAACGATCCGGAGGAGATGGGGCTCCACTTCGAGGGCGAGAGCGCCGACTTGTGGCTCGTCGAGCACGGCCGCCGCGTGGGGCACGTGGACCTCCACCCGCTGATCCGGCGTACGGAGGACCGCGAGGTCGTCATCCACTGGGCGGGCTTCGAGGCCGCGGTGCCGGCGGTCCTGTCCGCACCGCTGCTGCGGCACGGCGAGGCGCTCGCCCTGCACGACCCGGCCGAGGACTTCCCGTCCGGTTTCAGTGATCTGCCCGAGATCTACTCGGACCGTGCGGTCCGCTACGGGATGCAGGTCTGGGTGGACGGCGAGCTGACCGACCAGCCGTACGAGATCTACCGCGACCCGGACCCGCTACCCGGATCCGCGGCTCCGGACCCGGTTCCGGCCCCGCCGGCAGGCTGAACCGCCGGACCCGTGATGCGGCCCCTGAGGTCCGCTGCCGAGCAACGGGCCGCATCGCGCCGCGCCGCCTCCGGGACGGGCCGGTCGGTGTACCGGACGGCCCGGGAAACGGATCTGGAACGGGGGTTCCTGCGGGTGGACGGACCGGAGGGTTCGTGCGGGCGGACCGGGCTACGCCACCCGGCCCGTCCGCCGCGGCCGGGGGCGCGCGTGCAGGAGCGCCCACACGCGCCGTCCGTCCTCACCGACGTCGCTGCCGCAGGTGTGCACACTCGGCACGGTTGCGAGGTCGGTCAGGAGTTGCCGCTCACCACGGCCCGCATCGACCCGGTGGCTGAGGACGAGGACGAGGACGGACCGGTCCTGGTCCGCCAGGTGCACGCTGACCCGTTTCCCGCCGTCCGTGACGACCGCCCCGACGAGGAGCCGCACCACCTCGTCCAGGTCGCCCGCGTCCAGCTCGCCGTACCCCCAGCCGCGGACCGTGGCCAGGGCTTCTCCGGCTGCCTTCTTCGCCGCCCACTCGTCCGACCGGTACACCAGCGCGGCCGTCTGTCGGTTCCGCACCGCCAACCGCGCCCGCTCGCGGGAGGGCGGCTGCGGCTTCACGTCCGGCTTCGCGTCCGGCTTCGGGCCGCTGCCCCCCACGACATCGCTCATGCGGCCACGCTACGCCCCGGGCGGAGGACGTCGGGGCGAAACCAGCGGATTGGACGCCTCCGGGCTACCGGCCGCCCGGGCCTTGACGCGGTCCGAGCAACCCCGTTCCGCCCGCCCGGGTCGCGCCGTCCTTCCGGCGGGCGCGGTCAGGCGGATGCCACCGCGTGACAGCACGTCACATACGGCTCGCGGCGGGCCGCATTGAAGGTCGCGGCGTCCGGTTCGAGCCCGACCCACGGGTCAGTCATGCTTCCCACCGAAAATGCGGTCCAGGTGGTGGTGCAGGACGGCGATGGCCGACTCGGGCGTGCGCTGGCCGACGATGATGCTCGTCCCCATGGTGGCGGTCATGGCGAGCAGGCTGATCGCCTCGGTGCGCGCGTCGATGCCGTCGTCGACCAGCCCGGCTTCCTGTGCCGTGAGGAGCAGGTCGGTCACGGCGTCTTCCGCGGCGTTGGGGTTGTCGATGAACGGCTGGGCGGCCAGCGCCTCGTCGGTCACCGACAGGATCGAGTACGACGTGTACAGGAGGTGGAAGGTGCGGCCCTCCTCGTCGGTGGGCAGGGAGGCCAGCAGCAGCGCCTCGATGGTCGCGCGCGGGCCCGGATCGGGGGCGGCGGCGAGGCGCGCGCCGACACGTGCGGTGTAGCGGTCGGTGAGGTGCTGCAGACCGTGGAAGAGCAGGTTCTCCTTCGTGTGGAAGTAGTACTGCACGAGTCGCAGTGACACCCCTGCCTCGGCGGCCACGTCGCGCATCCCGACCGCGTGCAGTCCGCGGCGGCCGGCCACACGGATGAGGGCCTCGGCGATCTGTGCCCGGCGTTCGTCGTGGTCCACGCGTTTGGGCATCTCGTCTGTCTCCACCAGTCCTCGGTTTCATCTCCCAAGCCCGGGCTCCCCCGGACCCTTCATGATACCGCCGTACCATCTTCATGGTACGGTCGTATTACGAACGCGACTCCAGGAGGCACCCGTGACCGCGAACACGACGCGACCCAGCGCCCGCCGTGACGTCGGCCGTTACGTCAACGACACCTTGCGCGAGCGCTACTTCGCCACCTGCGACGTCCTCTTCGCGTTGGGCGCCCCCATCCGCTCCGAGACGGACGTCGAGACGAGCTTCGGCACCACGCACGTCTACCGGTACGGCCCCGCGGACCCCGCCGCCGAGTCCCGCACCCCGGTGGTCCTGATCCACGGCTCGGGCGGCTGCTCCGCGATGTGGTACCCCAACACCCCAGCGCTCAGCGCCGATCGCCCCGTCTATGCGCTCGACACCCCCGGCGACCCCGGCCGCAGCGTCCACCGCGAGCCGATGTGGCAGCCCGAGCGCGCCGCCCAGTGGCTCGACGAGGCACTCGACGCACTCGGCCTCGACCGCGTCCACCTCGTCGGCTCCTCGTACGGCGGCTGGCTCGTCATCAACCAGGCCCACCTCAGGCCGGGACGGCTCGCCTCCGTCACCGCCCTCGACCCGGGCGGTCTGGAGAAGGTCGGCCTGCGCTTCTTCGTGTGGATCTTCCTCAGCCTCTTCGCCACCTTCGCCCCGAAGGCGTTCCGCCCGCTGCTGGCCAAGTGGCTCGAGCAGCCAGTCCTCATCGTTCCGGAGCTGCGTGCGTGGATCCACGCGGGCGTGAGGTCCTTCCGGATCCGCCGACCGGCACCGCTGCCGCTGTCCGAGGACGAACTGCGCTCCATACGGACGCCGTTCTACCTGATCATGGGCAAGCGCAGCCTGCTCCTGCGCCCGACTCGGCAGTTGGAGCGCGTGCCGCGGCTGATCTCCGGCGCTCGCGCCGAGATCATCGCCCAGACCGGCCACGGACCGCAGATCGACCACGCCGACGTCGTCAACGCCCGGATGCTGGGCTTCATGGAGGACGTCGATTCCCTCGGCCCGGCGGGGCACGGTTCCGCGCCGGCGTAACGGGGTGCCGGCCGGGGCCGCTGCCCGACCGCCCGCAGCCGAGGCCGACACGGAGACGCGGACCGCGCCCCGCCCCGCAGCGCGCCCTGCACCTCCCGGCCCTCACCGGGCTGCTGGCCGCCGGAGGCCCGGCCGCCGGCGGCCAGCAGGACTGCCGTACGCGCGAAGTGCCCGTCCGGGCCCGCACTCAGAACCATCGACCCGGCTTGCCCTCCGGACTTCCGTGGAAGCCGCGACGAAAGCCGCCACGGCGCGCACACCTCGGCAGATGTTGGAGATCGCCTTCACCCAGCCGCCGGACTTCGCGCCGGTGCCGCGTACGAAAACAGCAACACCCACTACGCGCTGCTGGGGCTGGTCGCCGAGAAGGCGGGCGGCGCCCCGCTTGCCGCGCAGCTCCCGGAGCGGCTGTTCAGCCCCTTCGGCCTCCGCCGGACCTCACTGCCCGGCATCGACGGCACATCCCTCCCCGCCCCGTACGCCCCCGGCCACATGTACGGCGGGACCGCCCATGCCCTGGTCGGCAGGCCCTACCCGGCGGACCTCCGGCAGGCCGCCCGCACGGGCCGACTGCAACCGGTGGACTACACCCACCAGAGCCCCTCCTACGCCACCGCCGCCGGAGGCGCGATCTCCACCGCGGACGCCGCCGCCGTGAACCCCGACGCGCCCGCCCGGCCTGAGGCGGGGCGGCGGGGATGCGGGCGCCCGCACCGGACCGCGGCGGGGCCGCTACAGCGCTTCACCGGCCGCTCCGTCCAAGAACGCTTGCAGGGCCGCCAACTGCTGCCGCACGGCCCGGTCGAACTCTGCGTCGGCCTTCTTCACGTCGACGCCTGCCGGCCCGTCGGGCGTACTTCTCGGTCGCCGTCTCTCCCACCCGGGCGGAGAGGGCACCGATCCGTTCCAGCTCCCGTCTGCCGTTCTCCGTCGTCACGAGGCGCGCCGTCGTGAGGGCGCGCGCCACATCCGTGTTGGCCGGCGCGTACCCGTCCTCGAACTGGCGCCGCCCGTCGTCCGCGCTCTTTGCGGGGCCGAGGCTGACGTTCAGGAGCTGGGTGGACTGCTGTACGTACCTGTTCGTGCTCGCGGCGAGCTCGACGTAGGCGGCACGCCGGCTGTCCGCCCGCCGCGCGGCGGCCTCGTCGCGGTGCATGTCCCTGGCCTCGAAGTAGGCCGCATGCTGCCCGTCAGACCGGCCAGGACCCCGTCAAGGTTCCCGCGAGCGCCGCGAACACGGCTCCTTGCTGCTGCCGCGGCCGTTCACCGGTCCCGTCGCCCGCCCCGTCCTTCCTCTGCGTCATGCAGTACCGGTACCGCGGCAGGAAGCTCCGCCACCGGCAACCACCTGGAGGCAGGAACGAGCCGGGGACGCCCCTCCGGCACGACCCGCCGGCGCCTTCATCCGTCGGTCACGTGTTGACGCCTTGAACGACCTGCCAGCGGTGCTCGGCGTCTCCTGCTGCGGCGAGCAGCGGTACGCCCTCCCCCCAGAGGGTGACGAGGGCCGTGTGGGAGAGATCGAGTTCGCCGACCGGATGCCCGTAGAAGAGGATCTCGGTCAGCTCCAGGTCGATCGGTGCCGACGTACCGCGGATGCGGTGGAAGCGGGCACGGAGGCGGACCGGCCCTCGGACACAGCGCACGACCGCGGCCGCCCCGGTGTCCCCGGCGTGCCGGATGTGATCGATCTGGAGTTCTGCGTCGATCCGCAGGTGTTCGGGAACGGTCGTCACCCCGCCATGATCTCAGGGCGGTCGGCGGGCCTCCGCCGTGGTCAGGGTTCGATGAGGCCGACGCGGATGGCGTAGCGGGTGAGTTCCAGGCGGTCGTTCAGGCCCAGCTTCTGGAGGATGTTGGCGCGGTGGCGTTCGACCGTTTTCGGGCTGATGACGAGCAGATCGGCGATCTGCTTGGAAGTGTGGCCCTCGGCGACGAGCTTGAGGATCTCCTCCTCGCGGTCGGTGATCGGCCGGTCGGGCAGCGACACCCCCGAGCGGGCCCGGTCGAGGTAGCTGCGGATCAGGGCCGATTCCGCCCCGGGGTAGATGAAGGGCTCGTCGCGCAGGGCGGCCCGGCAGGCCTCCACGAGGTCGCGGTCGGCCACGGACTTCGGGACGTACCCGTTGGCGCCGACGCGCAGCGCTTCGAAGAAGTACTGCTCGTTGTCGTACATGGTCAGCATCAGGATGCGCAGGCCGGGCCGGATGCGGGCGAGTTCGCGGGCCGCCTGGAGGCCGGTGGTGCGGGGCATGGCGATGTCGAGGACGGCCAGGTCCAGGCCGGCGTCCGCGCGGGCGGCTGCGACGGCCTCCGCGCCGTCACCCGCTTCGGCCACCACTTCCAGGTCGGGTTCGGCATTGAGGATGAGCCGTACACCGCTCCGTACGAGGGCGTGGTCGTCGACGAGGAGGATCCTGGCCCGGGCAGGCCGGCCGGCAGGTGCGGTCATCGCTCGTTCCCTGAGGTGGACGCGGGGGTGGATGCGGGGGCGGGGGCGGTCGGTGTCGCCGGGGCGATGTTCAGGCGGACCTCGGTCCCGCCGTGGGCCCCGGACCCGATCAGGAGTTCGGCGCCGATGAGCAGGGCCCGTTCCCGCATGCCGCTGATCCCGGCTCCTTCGGGTGCTGCCCCCAGTCCCCGGCCGTCGTCGTGGACGAGCAGGCACGTCCCGCCGCCCGGCAGCGGCCGCAGGTGCACCTCCACCCGGTGCGCCCCGGAGTGGCGGGCCGAGTTGGTCAGCGCCTCCTGTGCGACCCGGTAGACGACGAGTTCCGTCGCCGGGTCCAGTCCGGGCAGGCCGGGGACGATGTGCACGGCCACCGCCAGCCGGTGGGCGGTGAACTCCGAGGCCAGCGAGCGCAGCGCACTGTGCAGGCCGAGTTCCTCGAGTACGCCGGGACGCAGCCGCCGCGCGATACGACGGATCTCCTCCAGGCTGGCCCGGGTGGTCTCCTGGGCCTGGTGCAGATCCTCGCGTACGGGCGGCGGCGCCTGGTCGGCGGCGTGCTTGAGCTGCAGCAGGACGGCGGTCAGGGTCTGTCCGATCTCGTCGTGGAGCTCCTGGGCGATGCGCTTCCGTTCGGCCTCCAGGGCGGTCAGGACACGCCCGCTGCTCGCCGTGCGCTCGGCCTCCAGCCGGTCGAGCATGGCGTTGAAGGTGCCGGTCAGACGGGCGATCTCGCCCTGTCCGCTGACCCGGGGCCGTTCCCCGGGCTTGAGGAGGTCGGCCGTCGCCATGGCCCGGTTCAGCCTGCCCAGCGGCGCCAGGCCGACACGGAGCAGGACCGCGTTCAGCACCAGCATCACGACCAGTCCGCAGACCAGCACGATCGCCTCGCCGAACAGCACCGGCGTGGAGACGGTGACCGGGCCGAACAGCAGGGCGACGCTGAGGACGAGGACGGCCGCGTTCAGTAGGAAGATCCGCCAGTACAGTGACACCGTCGCACGCCCTTCCAAGCCCTCCCCACCCTGTTCCGGTCCCCGCACCTGCGACAACACGCTTCCCCGGCCCATCCTCGACCGGCCCGGACACCCCTGTCCATCGGTGGTGACACCCATATTGCTGCTGCTCACGAGATGGCAGCATGTTCCCGCCGCGGCCCGGGGTCCTCCCGCAGGAAGTCCCCGACACGCCGCCGCCGCAATTGCACGGAACGAAACGAGGGGGATGGGCTGTGCCTGCTCCACGGATGAGCACCACGCCGCTGCCCGGCATCGGGGTCCAGTACGACCTCACCACCCGAGAACGCCGACACCTGTCGGTGATCGCCCACCGCGACGGCACCCGCAGCGTGAACGTCTACCGGGCCGAGGACCCGGACGACTGCCTCCAGTCGCTCCACCTCACCGCGGGCGAGAGCGCGGCCCTGATCGACGCGCTGATGCCCGCCCATCACAGCCCGAACCTCCTCCACACGACCGAACTCGGTCTGGTCGCCGAGCGCATCGAACTGTCCGGGCACTCGCACTGGAACGGCCGGGTGCTGGGCGAGACGAGGATGCGGACCGAGACCGGCGTGTCGGTCGTCGCCGTACTGCGGCGGGCGGAGGCCAGGCCGTCGCCGGGGCCGGACTTCCGGCTGGCCGGCGGGGACACCCTGATCGTCATCGGCACGCGCGAGGGCGTCGACGCGGCCGCCGCGATACTCGGACGGGAGTGAGGCGCCCGTGCATTCCGCCCTCTTCCTGATCGAGTTCGGAGCGATCCTCCTCGGCCTGGGCCTCCTCGGCCGGGTCGCCGGCCGGCTCAGGTTCTCGCCGGTACCCCTCTACCTGCTGGCCGGCCTGGCCTTCGGTACCGGCGGCTTGCTCCCGCTGGGCGCCAGCGAGGAGTTCGTCGCCATCGGCGCCGAGATCGGCGTCATCCTCCTGCTGTTGATGCTGGGCCTGGAGTACACCGCCAACGACCTCGTCTCGAACCTGCGCACCCAGTACCCGGCCGGCCTCGTCGACTGCGCCCTCAACGCCCTGCCCGGCGCCGGCGCCGCCCTGCTGATGGGCTGGGGGCCGGTCGCGGCCGTGGTCCTGGCCGGGGTGACCTGGATCTCCTCCTCCGGAGTCATCGCCAAGGTCATGGGCGACCTCGGCCGGCTCGGCAACCGCGAGACCCCGGTCATCCTGAGCATCCTGGTCCTGGAAGACCTCGCCATGGCGGTCTACCTACCGATCATCACCGCTCTCCTGGCCGGCGTCGGCCTCGCCGCGGGCAGCGCCACCCTCGCCATCGCACTCGGCGTCGCCGGTGCAGTGCTCTTCGTCGCCGTCCGCTACGGGCGGATCATCTCCCGCTTCGTTTCCAGCGACGACCCCGAGAAGCTCCTGCTCGTCGTCCTCGGCCTGACCCTGCTCGTGGCGGGCATCGCCCAGCAGCTCCAGGTCTCCGCGGCCGTCGGCGCCTTCCTCGTCGGCATAGCCCTCTCCGGTGAGGTCGCCGAGGGCACGCACACCCTCCTCAGCCCGCTGCGGGACCTGTTCGCCGCCGTGTTCTTCGTCTTCTTCGGCCTGCACACCGATCCCGCCAGCATCCCGCCGGTGCTCCTGCCCGCGCTCGCGCTGGCCGTGGTCACCGCCGGCACGAAGATCGCGACCGGTTATTGGGCCGCGAAGCGCGCCGGGATCGGTGTCAACGGCCGGTGGCGGGCGGGCGGCACCCTGGTGGCCCGGGGCGAGTTCTCCATCGTCATCGCCGGGCTCGCCGTCACCGCCGGCATCGAGCCGGCGCTGGGACCGCTCGCGACCGCCTACGTCCTCATCCTCGTCGTCGTCGGCCCGCTGTCGGCCCGCTACACGCAGCCCCTCGCGGCATGGATCACCTCCCGCCGGGCCGGCAGTGCCGCAGCCGCCGCACAAGACCCGCGGCGCACGCGGCAGACCGTAACCGGGCCGCAGCCCGCCGACGGCGCCGAGGACGGCCGGGAGGAGGAGACCCAGCTCCGGCAAGTGCCCTGATGCTCATGCGCCCGACGCCCGTTTCCATCAACTTTCGATGACAACGCCATCGTCCGTTCGGAGTACGTCGGCGACATGAGCGGCCGTTAGCGTTGTGGCCATGACAAAGGAGAAGGTCGTGGCCATGACGGACGAAAAGGTGGAGCGGACCGGCACCCCCACACGCCTGAAGACGGCGGCGGGAGTCGCCGTCGGCGTAGTCGTCGCACTCTCCCTCATCGCCCTCGTGTGGCGGACGGGATGGCACATCCCCTTCCTGACCGGTTGGCTGTCCGTCAAGCTCGGGGCCAAGGCCGGCGCCCTCGCCCTCGGCGGCCTCGTGGTGTTCGCGGCATGGCGCGCCAAGCGCCGTGACGCGTCGTGACCGCACCGCACGCCAGGTCCGCTCCGGGCGCGGGGCTCGGGATGCCGGCTGCGCCGGCTTCCCGTGGCCGCACCGGCGGAAACGGGGGCCGTGAGGGGGGCCGGGTCAGCCCGGCGGCATCCACACCGCGGTGGCGAAGACCGCGTCGAACCGGCGTGCGCGCCGACCGACGACGGATCCGGCAGGACGTCGTCCACCCGCTCGATCCCGCTGCCGGCCCGGCTACGCTCACCGACAGCCGGGAAGGGCCGAAGCCGGCCGGATTCGAACCGGCGTCCTCGCAGTTTTGGAGACCGCGCGCGACGACCTCTGCGCTACGGCTTCGCCCGCCGGCATTCTAGGGGGCGCGCGGCGTCAGCCGCTCAGGCCAGGGGGCCCACCGGCTCCCCGGCCGCCCGCCGCTCATCCCGTCCCCGGCGCAGCCCCGGGGACGCCGACCCCGGAACCGTGGCGCGCGGATTCAGGTGCAACCATGCGGACAGGGCGGCCTGGAGGTCCGCCACCTCCTGCCGCGTGAGCGCCTCGCCCGCGGAACCCACATGGAGGCGCACCCCGCCCGCGGTGACCCTCCACCTGACGCCGCGCCGCGACGGCGACGCCAGGGCGGCCCCGCGGGCCAGAGCGCGCAAGGCCCGTTCGACGCGGGGCGGCAGCGGGGGACGCAGTGCCGCCGCTACCACTACCGGAAAGGCGTGCCGGGGCTCGGAGGGAACACCCACCGCGGAGTAGAAGGCGCGGAGCGCCTCGTCGAGCGGCATCGAGCAGGTGGACGCCAGGCCGACGAACTCCTCGACCGGCTCCGGGTGCGGGCGCGGCGCGTTACCCCCGTACGGCTTGGCGTGCAGCGGATGCTCGTCGGTCTCCAGCCGTACGCAGCCGGGCGGCACCAGCACCCGGCTGAACCCGGCTCCGGTCAGCTCCGCGTGCAGCTTCCGCAGCTTGGCGGCCTGCCGGGGTACGGGGTGGGGGTCCACGGAAGCGGGAGCGTCGGGTCGGCCGGGCTTCGGCGTCGACCCCAGGGGCCCGTTGGAGCGGTGGAGGACACCGGACTCGGTCAGGACGATGGTCGTCTGTCGGCTCCGCGCATCACAGCCGAGCCGGAACCCCACCACGGTCGTTGGCACTGGACCTCCACTGGGCGGTGACACGGCCACCGTAGCGGGGCCGGGAACCACCAGGAGCGGAATCCGTGTTTTCCGCCGCTCAGTGGATGCCGGCGTTGCGGGCCTGGAGTTCGGACCGGACCAGTTCCAGGAGACGGCCCGTCCAGTTGCGACCGCGGCCGCCGTTGTCGCCCCAGAACCCGGAGTCCGCGTCGTCGTAGAGCACGGTCGAGTCCGCCGTGGCGAGGAGGACCGCAGCCAGGTCGGGGTGCTGCTCGTATTTGGCGCGCAGAAGGCGGGCCATGACCGCCGTACGGGCCTGCTCCCAGCCGTCCCGGCGCGGTGCTCCGGCGGCGAGCGCGCGGGCCCGGGTGCCGGTTTCCGCGGCCGCGACCGCGGCGCGGGTCTCGGGGTCGGCCACGGACAGGGCCCAGTAGGCGTGCCCCACCGAGGCATGGGTGACGCCGTCGACGGTGATCGGAGCGGGGTAGTCGTTGCGCAGGCCGCGCTTGCCCGGGTCGTCGACCGGGCGCTGCGGGTACGAGTGGTACAGCTTGACGGCAGGTGCGAAGGACTGCGCCGCGCCGTCTGCCGGAACCCGCGAGGGGGCTTCGGCGATCCACCGGTTCCGCTCCTCGAAGTAGGCGACGGCCTCGTCGTACCGCTCCTGAGTCACCCGCTCGTCCGGCCGGTGCACGTCATCGCCGCCCGGCCCGGCGACCAGGACCCGCAGCGGTCCGTCCTTGCGGTCCATGTCGCCCAGCGCGTAGCGGCGCTGCGTGTGGGGGATGGCCAGGTAGGCGGCGCGGGCGACGGCCCGGTTCTCCTCGGTCCGGTCGGCGAGGAAGGCGTCCACCGCTGCGAGGCAGCGCCCGGTGGAGTCGGGGCGGCGGTTCAGCCGGTCGATGGTGTCGCGGATCTCGGCGAGCAACACCTCGGGCGTCACCCAGACGTGCGGTTCGCCGAAGGTCCACGAGGCCAGCTGGTGGGCGGACGCGCGGCCGCCCTCGGGCAGGCTCGTGGCCACCCATTCGCGGCGGAGCTTCTCCTCGAACTCGTCGAGGGTGACGAGCTCCCAGCAGTCGACGAGACCGTCCGCGTAGATGAACAGGTCGGTGAGGAAGTAGGTGCCGCCGTTGCAGATGAAGGCGTGCCGCCAGGTGCCGGGTATGCGAACACCGTCGGCCGTGCGGTGGGTGATGCGGTTGCCGATCACCCGGTGATTCTGTCGAACGGGCCGCCCGCGGACCAAGCGCATATTGGTGCTCCGTCACGGGACGGTCCAGCCCGCCGAGTTCGAGGACGGGTTACCGGGACTCTTGCAGAAAGCCCCGGCGTTCGCGCCGGGGATGAATGCATCTCAAGGCTGCTCTGACGTGCATGTTCAGAGCGGACGTTTTTGCTGCTCGATGTACTGGCGGACGATCGTCAACGGTGCTCCGCCGCACGAGGCGGAGAAGTACGAGGGTGACCACAGCTGCCCACGCATGATGGCGCGGTTGATCCGGCCGGTGAACTCCTGCCGTATCCGGCGGGCGGAGACTCCCTTGAGGCTGTTGACCAGCTTCGAGACGGCGACCTTCGGTGGGTAGTGCACGAGGAGGTGGACATGATTGCGTTCGCCGTTGAACTCCTTCAGCTCCGCCTCGAAGTCCTCGCACACCTTGCGCATGATCCGCGCCGGTACTTTGTCACGAAGACCAAGTGAACGTGCATTGCCGAAACCACATGCCTGCCACGCCTGTAGTCGTTTTGATCCTCCATAAGACCAATCGTAGTAGGGTCTTGGGTGTGCAGCTCCGCTACAACTACCGGGCCTATCCGGACGCCACCCAGCGTCGTGCGCTGGCGAAGGCATTCGGGTGCGCCCGTGTGGTGTGGAACGACTGCCTGCGCGACCGCAAGGAAGCGCACGCGGCCGGGCTGCCGTACGTGAAGTCGGCAGATCTGTCCCGGCTTCGCATCACCCAGGCCAAGCGCACCGAGGAACGCGCCTGGCTCGCCGACGTGTCAGCGGTCGTCCTGCAACAGTCCCTGCGGGACCTGGACACCGCCTACAAGAACTTCTTCGACTCGATCAAGGGCAAGCGGCAGGGCCGCAAGGTCGGCCCGCCCCGCTAGAAGTCGAAGAAGGACACCCGGCAGTCGGTCCGCCTCAACACCAACGCCTTCTCCCTGACGGACAGCGGCACGGTGTACGTGGCCAAGGTCGGCAACCTCAAGGTCAAGTGGTCCCGCCGCCTTCCGGCCGCACCAACGTCGCTGACCGTCACCAAAGACAGCTGCGGCCGGTACTTCCTCAGCTTCGTCGTGGACACCGAGCCGGACATCCTCCCGGAAGTGGAGACCGACGCCGGTATCGATCTCGGCCTGTCCGCCTTCGCCGTCCTGTCCGATGGCCAAAAGATCGACAGCCCCCGCTTCCTGCGCCGGGCCGAGAAGAAGCTCAAGCGCGTTCAGCGGGAGTTGTCCCGCAAGGCCAAAGGATCGAAGAACCGGGCCAAGGCCCGTATCAAGGTCGCACGCCAGCACGCCACGGTGGCGGACCGGCGCCGGGACTGGCACCACAAGGCATCCACACAGATCATTCGCGACAACCAAGCGGTGTATGGGAAGACCTCGCGGTGTCCGGTCTCGGGCGCACCCGGCTCGCCAAGTCCGTGCACGACGCGGGATGGGCCGCGTTCGTCGGCATGCTGGAGTACAAGGCAGCCCTGCACGGCCGCATCTTCGCCAAGGTGGACCGTGCTTTCCCGTCCTCGCAGGTCTGCTCGGCCTGCGGATTCAGGGACGGCC
>NZ_JBHWJJ010000071.1:0-38193 GCF_042732005.1 Streptomyces sp. NPDC059851
CACTCCTACAATCACCACCGCGGACACACCGCGCTCGCAGGCAAACCACCCGCCAGCCGCGTCCCCAACCTCACTGGGCAATACACCTAGGGCGCGTCCGTGGCCCCGGCCGGGGCGGTCCGCAAGATCGTCTCGACGGCCCGATCGATCTCGTCCCCCGTGAGATCGGCCCGGGCTGTCAGCCGCAGCCGGGAGATGCCGTCCGGCACCGACGGCGGCCGGAAGCACCCCACGGACAGTCCCGCCTCGCGGCAGTCGGCGGCCCAGCGCAGTGCCGCCGCAGCCGACGGGGCCCGTACCGACACCACGGCCGCGTCCGGCCGGGCCGCGGTCAGGCCGGACGCGGTGAGCCGCCCGTACAGCAGGCGGGCCACCTCTCGGGCCTGCCCGGCGCGCTCCGGTTCGCGCCGCAGCAGCCGCAGGCTCGCCAGCGCCGCACCCGCGGCGGCCGGAGCCAGGCCGGTGTCGAAGATGAAGGTCCGGGCCGTGTTGACCAGGTGCCGGATCACCTTGGCGGGGCCGAGGACGGCACCGCCCTGGCTGCCCAGGGACTTCGAGAGCGTCAGCGTGGCGACCACACCCGGCGCGCCCGCGAGCCCGGCGGCGTGCAGCGCGCCGCGCCCGCCCTCGCCCAGCACGCCCAGGCCGTGGGCGTCGTCCACGACCAGCGCCGCGCCCTCCCCGCGACAGGCCGCGGCGTAGCCGGCGAGCGGCGCCGCGTCCCCGTCTACGGAGAACACCGAGTCGCTGACCAGAAGCGCCCGGCCCTCGTGCGCCGCGAGCGTCTTGAGCGCGGCGTCGGGGTCCGCGTGCGGGATCACCGCGGTCGCGGCGCGCGACAGCCGGCAGCCGTCGACGATGGAGGCGTGGTTCCCGGCGTCGGAGACGACGAGGGTGCCCCGGTCGCTGAGCGCGGTGACGGCCGCGAGGTTGGCCGCGTAGCCCGAGGACAGCACGAGCGCGGCCTCGAAGCCGCAGAAGTCCGCGAGCTCCCGCTCCAGCTCCCCGTGCAACTCGGTCGTACCGGTGACCAGGCGCGATCCGGTGGCTCCGGCGCCCCACCGGGCAGCCGCCTCACGCGCCCCGTGCACGGTCTCCGGGTGCCGGGACAGGCCCAGGTAGTCGTTGCTCGCGAGGTCGAGCAGCGGCGAGTCCGCGGGACGGGGGCGCAGGGTCCGCACCAGCCCGGCCTGCTCCCTGGCCCGTTCGGCGGCGTCGATCCACGCGAACACGTCCTCGGGCTCGCGGCTCTGCTGGGGCATCTGGCTCCTCGCGTTTTGTCGGCTGTCCACAGGCGTCGCCCGACCCTAACGGCCGACACCCAAGTGCCTGGTGTGGCAATACACACACTCCGTTCCGGCCATGTTGTGCGATCTCTCCTTGGCCGGGAGTGGTCGCGTGGTCCAGGATCGCCCTCATGGATCTGCTGAACACCCTGGTGGACAAGGGACTGCGGCGCGAGCTGCCGACCCGCGAAGAGGCCCTCGCCGTACTGGCGACCTCTGACGACGAACTGCTCGACGTGGTGGCCGCGGCCGGCAAGGTGCGCCGCCAGTGGTTCGGGCGTCGGGTCAAGCTGAACTACCTGGTCAACCTGAAGTCCGGGCTCTGTCCGGAGGACTGCTCGTACTGCTCCCAGCGCCTGGGCTCGAAGGCGGACATCCTCAAGTACACCTGGCTGAAGCCGGACGAGGCCTCGAAGGCCGCCGCGGCCGGTGTCGCGGGCGGCGCCAAGCGCGTGTGCCTGGTGGCGAGCGGGCGCGGCCCGACGGACCGGGACGTGGAGCGCGTCGGCAAGACCATCGAGGCCATCAAGGAGCAGAACGAGGGCGTCGAGGTCTGCGCCTGCCTGGGTCTGCTCACGGACGGTCAGGCGGAGCGCCTGAAGGACGCGGGCGCCGACGCCTACAACCACAACCTCAACACCTCCGAGGCGACGTACGGGCAGATCACCCAGACCCACACGTACGCGGACCGGGTCGACACCGTGCAGAAGGCGCACGCCGCGGGCCTGTCCGCCTGCTCCGGCCTGATCGCCGGCATGGGCGAGACGGACGAGGACCTGGTCGACGTCGTCTACTCGCTGCGCGAGCTGGACCCGGACTCCGTACCGGTCAACTTCCTCATCCCCTTCGAGGGCACACCGCTGGCCAAGGAGTGGAACCTCACCCCGCAGCGCTGCCTGCGCATCCTGGCGATGGTGCGGTTCGTCTGCCCCGACATCGAGGTCCGGCTCGCGGGCGGCCGCGAGGTGCACCTGCGCAGCATGCAGCCGCTGGCCCTGAACGTGGTGAACTCGATCTTCCTCGGCGACTACCTCACCAGCGAGGGCCAGGCCGGCCAGGCCGACCTCGACATGATCGCCGACGCGGGCTTCGAGGTGGAGGGTGCCGGCACGCAGACCCTTCCCGCGCACCGGGCGGATGCCGCCGCGGCGGCCGCGGCCCACGGACCGTGCGGTTCCGCGGCCGCGGAGGCCGGCTGTGGCTCGGCGTGCGGCGGCTGCTCCGGCCACGCGCACGAGCCCGCGGCGGAGGCCGGTGACACGGCAGGAGCCGAGGCCGAGGCCGTCCGCGCCCAGGCTCCGGCGGGCGAGCTGCGCTCGGACCTGGTGACGGTGCGCCGCCGCGGTGCGGGGACGGACCTCGCCCCCAATGCCTGACCCGCACGGCCCGCTGCCGCCCGCCGAACTGCTCGCGCTGGACCGGCAGCACGTCTGGCACCCGTACGGCCCGATGCCCGGGCGGCAGGAGCCGCTGGTCGTCTCCTCCGCCTCGGGCGTGCGCCTGCGGCTCGCCGAACCCTCGCAGGGGCAGGACGAGCTGGTCGACGGCATGTCCTCCTGGTGGTCGGCGATCCACGGCTACAACCACCCGGCGCTCAACGAGGCCGCGGTCGGCCAGCTCGGACGCATGTCCCACGTGATGTTCGGCGGGCTCACGCACGAGCCCGCCGTCCGGCTGGCGGCGAAGCTGGTCGAGATCACCCCGGCCGGCCTGGAGCACGTCTTCCTCGCCGACTCGGGCTCCGTCTCGGTCGAGGTCGCGGCGAAGATGTGCCTGCAGTATTGGCGTTCCACGGGCCGGCGTGCCAAGACCCGGCTGATGACCTGGCGGGGCGGCTACCACGGGGACACGTGGACGCCGATGGCCGTCTGCGACCCCGACGGCGGCATGCACGAGCTGTGGTCGGGCGTCCTGCCGCGCCAGGTCTTCGCGGACGTCCCGCCGGGCGGCTTCGACGCGCAGGTGGACCCCCGGTACGTCGCCCACTTGCGCTCCCTCATCGCCGCCCACGCCGACGAGCTGGCCGCGGTGATCGTGGAGCCGGTGGTCCAGGGCGCGGGCGGCATGCGCTTCCACAACCCCGGCTACCTGCGGGTCCTACGGGAGCTGTGCGACGAGTACGACGTCCTCCTCGTCCTGGACGAGATCGCGACGGGCTTCGGCCGTACCGGCGCCCTCTTCGCGGCCGACCACGCCGGGATCACCCCGGACGTGATGTGCCTGGGCAAGTCCCTGACCGGCGGCTACCTGACGCTGGCGGCCACGCTGTGCACGGAGCGGGTGGCGGACGGCATCTCGCAGGGCGAGGTGCCGGTGCTGGCCCACGGGCCGACGTTCATGGGGAACCCGCTCGCCACCGCCGTGGCGCTGGCCTCGATCGAGCTGCTCCTCGGCCAGGACTGGCAGCGCGAGGTGAAGCGCATCGAGGCGGGGCTGCTGGAGGGCCTCGCCCCGGCGCGGGAGCTGCCGGGGGTCCGCGACGTGCGCGTGCTCGGCGCGATCGGCGTGGTCCAGCTGGACCACGAGGTGGACATGGCGACGGCGACCGCTGCCGCGGTCCGCGAGGGCGTCTGGCTGCGCCCGTTCCGCGACCTGGTCTACACGATGCCGCCGTACGTGACGGGCGACGCCGACGTGGCCCGGATCTGCCGTGCGGTGTGCGCGGCGGCGGAGGTGGGCTGAGATGTCCGTGATCGTGGTGTCCGGAACGGGCACGGAGATCGGCAAGACCGTCGTCACCTCGGCGATCGCGGCGGCCGCCGCGGCGGCCGGCCGGTCGGTGGCGGTGCTCAAACCCGCGCAGACCGGACTGGAGCCCGGGGTGCCGGGGGACGCCGCCGACGCGGTCCGCCTCGCGGGTCCCTCCGTCACCGGCGTGGAGCTGGCCCGCTATCCGGAGCCGCTGGCCCCGGACACGGCGGCGCGCCGTGCGGGGATGCCGACGCTCTCGCCCGACGAGATAGCGGGAGCCGCGGCCGAGCTCGACGCCTCCCACGACCTCGTGCTGGTGGAGGGGGCGGGCGGCCTCCTGGTCCGCTTCGACGGTGCCGGGCACACCCTGGCCGACGCGGCACGGCTGCTCGGCGCCCCGGTCCTGGTGGTCGCGCCCGCGGCCCTCGGAACGCTGAACTCCACGACCCTGACGGCCGAGGCGCTGCGGGCCCGGGAACTGGCCGCGCTCGGCGTGGTCATCGGCAGCTGGCCCGCGAGCCCGGACCTTGCCTGCCGCTGCAACCTGGCGGACCTGCCGGCCTCGTCCGGGCTGCCGCTGTTGGGCGCGGTTCCGGAGGGCTCCGGAGTGCTGGCCCCGCAGGAGTTCCGGGCCGCTGCCCCGGCCTGGCTGGACCCGTCGCTGTGGGGCACGTGGTCGGTGCAGTCCTTCCTGGCCGCCTGGCCGGCTCCGTAGCCCCCCGGCTGCCCGCATGTCCGGGCGGCCGGGTGGCCGGGCGTGCGGGCCTGCGGGCCTGCGGGCGTGCGGCGTGCGGGCCTGCGGGCCTGCGGGCCTGCGGGCCTGCGGCGTGCGGGCCTGCGGGCCTGCGGGCCTGCGGGCCTGCGGCGTGCGGGCCTGCGGGCGTCGCCCGAGCGCCGCGAAGCCGTCGAAGCGGCGATCACTCCGCCAGAAGGATGACGCCCCCACTTTGCCTTTCCTTTACCATGGTGACGTCCGGCTGCACTCGACCAGATCCGAGAAAGGTGTGAGCGTCCGCCCATGGACGAGCCCCCCAGTAACCGACGTCGCCGTACCCCGCCGCGCTCCGTGCGACACCGCGCGCGGCCCCTCCTCCTGACTGACCATGGGACGGAGGTGACGGACCGATGACCGAAGTGCTCCTGCTCGTCGTGGCGCTGCTCCTCTGTCTTGCCTGCGGGGTGTTCGTCGCGGCCGAATTCTCCCTGACCACCGTCGAGCGCAGCGAGCTCGAACGGGCCGCCGAGCGCGGCGAACGCGGTGCCGAGAGCGCCCTGGCAGCCGTGCGCAGTCTGACCTTCCAGCTTTCCGGCGCCCAGCTCGGCATCACCGTGACCGGCCTGATCATCGGCATGATCGCCAAACCGTCGATCGCAGCCCTGCTCCAAGGCCCCTTCGAGGCCGTGGGCCTGTCGGCCTCCGCCGCCTCCTCGACCGCGCTGGTCCTCGGCACCGTGCTGTCGACCGTGGTCCTGATGGTCGTCGGCGAGCTGGTGCCCAAGAACTGGGCGATCTCCTCCCCGCTGGCCATCGCCAAGCGGGTGGCGACCATGCAGCGGGTGTTCAGCCGGGCGTTCCGCCCGTTCATCAGCCACCTGAACAGCACCGCGAACCACCTGGTCCGCCGGCTCGGGCTGGAGCCGGCCGAGGAGCTCGCCTCCGCCCGCTCCCCGCAGGAGCTGGTCGCCCTCGCCCGGCATTCGGCCAAGGCCGGCGCCCTGGAGCGGGACACCGCCGAGCGCTTCGTACGGACCCTGAACCTCGCCGACCTGACCGCGGAGAACGTCATGACGCCCCGCGTCCAGGTCACCGCCCTCGACGTGCAGACCACCGCGGAGGACGTGGCCAACGCGACCCTGGCGACGGGCCTGTCGCGCTTCCCGGTGTACCGGGGGAGCCTCGACACCGTCGTCGGCACCGTCCACATCAAGGACGTCCTCGCCCTGCCGGCCGAGGAGCGGCGCCGCCACCCCGTCGCGCAGCTGCTGCGCCCGCCGCTGTTCGTGCCTGAGTCGCTGACCGTGGACCGGCTGCTGGACCGGCTGTCCGGCAAGCAGACCATGGCCGTCGTCATCGACGAGTACGGCGGCACCGCAGGCGTGGCCACGCTGGAGGACATCATGGAGGAGGTCGTCGGCGAGGTCCACGACGAGCACGACCCGCTCGAAACCCCCGACCTCGCCCCGGCCGGCACCGACGCCGCCGGGCGGCAGCTCTACTCCGCCGACGGCGCCGCGCGTACCGACCAGCTCCGGCAGATCGGGCTGCGCGTTCCGGACGGACCGTACGAGACCCTCGCCGGACTGATGGCGACCGGGCTCGGCCGGATCCCGTCCGTCGGCGACAGCATGGAGCTGGAGGGCTGGCAGCTCGACGTGGTCGACGCCAGCGGGCGGCGCGCCGCGCACGTGCTGCTGCACGCCCCGGCAGGCCCCCGGCCGGAGCCCGGTGGGGAGGCCCGCCGATGACCGTGCTGCAACTGCTGATCGGCCTGGCGACCCTGGTCGTCAACGCCTTCTTCGTCGGCGCGGAGTTCGCGCTGATCTCGGTCCGGCGCAGCCAGATCGAGCCGTACGCCGAACAGGGCGACCGGCGGGCCCGCTCCGTGCTGTGGGGTCTGGAGCACGTGTCCGCCCTGATGGCGGCGGCGCAGCTGGGCATCACCCTGTGCACCCTGGTGCTGGGCGTGGTGGCCGAGCCGGCCATCGCCCACCTGCTGACCCCGCTCTTCGACCTCCTGGGCGTACCGTCCGGGCTGACGCACGCCATCTCGTTCGTGGTGGCGCTGGCGCTGGCGACGTACCTGCACATGCTCTTCGGCGAGATGCTGCCGAAGAACGTGGCCCTGTCCGAGCCGGTGCGCACCGCGCTGCTCCTGGGCCCGCCGCTGGTCACGACCACCCGGGCATTGCGCCCGGTGATCTTCGCGGTGAACGCGTTCGCCAACGCCCTGCTGCGGCTGCTGCGGGTCGAGGCGAAGGACGAGGTCTCCGCGACGTTCTCCGACGACGAGCTCGCGCGGATCGTCAAGGACTCCAGCGCTGCGGGGCTCATCGACGACCGGGCGAGCGAGCGCCTGCACGACGCCTTGGAGCTGGGCCGTCGGCCGGTCACCGACGTCGTGCTGCCCTCGGACCGGGTCGTCGTGGCACGGGTGGGCATTTCCCCGGACGGGCTGGAGCGGCTGTCGGCCTCGTCCGGGTACTCCCGCTTCCCGGTGATCGACGTGCAGTCCAGGATCCTGGGCTACCTGCACGTGAAGGACGCCCTGGACGCGGACGGACCGGAACGGGCGGAGCCGTTCCCGGTGCCGGCGCTGCGGCCGATCGCCCAGGTGCGGGCGGACACCCCGCTGGCTGACGTGCTGACCGCGATGCGGCGCAGCCGGACGCACCTGGCGGCGGTCCTCGGCCCGGACGGGGCGATGGCGGGTCTGGTGACGATGGAGGACGTGCTGCGCGAGCTGTTCGGGCGCCCGGCCCCCACCTGATCCCTACCGCGCGGTAGCATCGCTTGGCCATGGGGATCAATGCGTCTTACACCAGTTTCGTCGCGGTCGGCGACTCCTTCACCGAGGGCATGTCCGACCTCCTGCCGGACGGTTCCTACCGGGGCTGGGCCGACCTGCTGGCGTCCCGGCTCGCCGCGCGCGAGCCGGCCTTCCGCTACGCGAACCTCGCGGTCCGCGGGAAGCTGATCGGGCAGATCGCCACGGACCAGGCCCCGGTGGCGGCGGCGATGGGCGCCGATGTGGTGACGCTGGTGGGCGGGCTGAACGACGCCCTGCGCCCCAAGGTCGACATGGGCCGGGTCCGCGGCCACCTGGAGGAGGCGGTCGGCCTGCTGGCCCCCTCCTGCAAGACGCTGGTGCTGATGCGCTCGCCGGGACGGCACGGCCCGGTGATGGAGCGCTTCCGACCCCGGATGGAGGAGCTCTTCGGCATCGTCGAGGAGCTCGCCACCCGGCACGGCGCCCTGGTGGTCGACCTGTACGGGGCTCCCGTGCTCGGCGACCCGCGGCTGTGGGACGTGGACCGGCTCCACCTCACGCGCGAGGGCCACCGCCGGGTGGCCGAGGCGGTCTGGCAGACTCTCGGACTGCCGGCGGAGGAGGACTGGCGCGCGGCACTGCCGCCTGCCGAGCGGCCGGGCTGGGGCGTGCGCCGCTCCCAGGACCTGAGCTTCGCCCGGCAGCACCTGCTGCCGTGGATCGGTCGCCGCCTGACGGGCCGCTCCTCCGGGGACGGCCGCCCGGCCAAGCGCCCGGAGCTGCTGCCGTACGGGGTCACGGAGGGCCGGCTCTCGTAGCAAGGCACAATCCGGGGCGGGGGTCCGACCTGCGCAATCGCACAGCAGCGACCCCAGTAGAATCCCTACACGTGACAGCCAAGCCCCGCATCCCCAATGTCCTGGCCGGCCGCTACGCTTCCCCGGAGCTCGCCGTCCTGTGGTCCCCCGAGTACAAGGTGACGCTGGAGCGGCGGCTGTGGCTCGCCGTGCTGCGCGCCCAGAAGGACCTCGGCATCGAGGTCCCGGACGCCGCCCTCGCCGACTACGAGCGCGTCCTGGAAACGGTCGACCTCGCCTCCATCGCCGAACGCGAGAAGGTCACCCGGCACGACGTGAAGGCCCGCATCGAGGAGTTCAACGCCCTCGCCGGCCACGAGCACGTCCACAAGGGCATGACCTCCCGCGACCTCACCGAGAACGTCGAGCAGCTCCAGATCCGGCTCTCCCTGGAGCTGGCCCGCAACCGCACGGTCGCCGTCCTCGCGCGCCTCGGCAAGCTGGCCGGCGAGCACGCGGAGCTGGTCATGGCCGGCCGCTCCCACAACGTCGCCGCGCAGGCCACCACCCTCGGCAAGCGCTTCGCCACCGCGGCCGACGAGCTGCTGGTCGCCTTCGACCGCCTGGAGGACCTGATCGGCCGCTACCCGCTGCGCGGGATCAAGGGCCCGGTCGGCACCGCCCAGGACATGCTCGACCTGCTCGGCGGCGACGCCGCCAAGCTCGCCGAGCTGGAGCAGCGGATCGCCGCCCACCTCGGCTTCGCCCAGGCCTTCACCTCCGTCGGCCAGGTCTACCCGCGCTCGCTCGACTACGACGTGGTCACCGCCCTGGTACAGCTGGCCGCCGCCCCGTCGTCCATCGCGAAGACGATCCGCCTGATGGCCGGCCACGAGCTCGTCACCGAGGGCTTCAAGCCGGGCCAGGTCGGCTCCTCGGCGATGCCGCACAAGATGAACACCCGCTCCTGCGAGCGCGTGAACGGCCTCATGGTCATCCTGCGCGGCTACGCCTCGATGACCGGCGAGCTGGCCGGCGACCAGTGGAACGAGGGCGACGTCTCCTGCTCCGTGGTCCGCCGGGTGGCGCTGCCCGACGCGTTCTTCGCCTTCGACGGCCTGCTGGAGACCTTCCTGACGGTCCTCGACGAGTTCGGCGCCTTCCCCGCCGTCGTGGCCCGCGAGCTCGACCGCTACCTGCCGTTCCTCGCGACCACCAAGGTCCTGATGGGCGCGGTGCGGGCCGGCGTCGGCCGCGAGGTCGCCCACGAGATCATCAAGGAGCACGCGGTGGCCTCCGCGCTCGCGATGCGTGAGCAGGGTGCCGAGCGCAACGAGCTGCTGGACAAGCTGGCCGCGGACGAGCGGATGCCGCTGGACCGGACGCAGCTCGACGCCCTGATGGCCGACAAGCTGTCCTTCACGGGCGCCGCCGGCGACCAGGTCGCGGCGGTGGCCTCCCGCATCGAGGCGATCGCCAAGCAGTACCCGGAGGCCGCCGGGTACGCGCCGGGGTCGATCCTCTGACCCCCGAGGAGCTCGAAGCCGCCCGCGACCGCGTCGTCCCCGACGTCGTCGCGGGTGGTCTGCGCGTGCTGTTCTGCGGAATCAACCCGGGTCTCCTTTCCGCCGCGACGGGACACCACTTCGCCCGTCCCGGCAACCGCTTCTGGCCCGTCCTGCACCTGGCAGGCTTCACGCCGCGCCGCCTGGCCCCGGCGGAGCAGGAGGAGCTGCTGACGTACCGGCTCGGCATCACCAACGTCGTCGCCCGTGCCACCGCACGCGCCGATGAGCTGAGCACCGAGGAGCTGATCGAGGGCGGCCGCGTCCTGCGGGCCAAGGTGGAGCGCCTGCGCCCCCAGTGGCTGGCCGTCGCCGGCGTCACTGCTTACCGCACCGCCTTCGGCGAGAAGAAGGCCTCCATAGGCCCTCAGGAGCAGACCATCGGCTCCACCCGTATCTGGGCCCTCCCCAACCCCAGCGGACTTAACGCCCACTGGACCGCGGAGACCATGGCCAGGGAATACGCCCGCCTCCGCGCGGCCGCCCGGGCCGACTCCGAGGACCGGCCGGAAGCTTAGGGCGGGTCGACCACGGTGACCGCGGCCATCAGCTGTGGCGAGTGGTCGGCCCCCCAACGGGCCGTGTACAGGGCGACCCACCGGTCCCCCACCCGCCACAGGTGCAGGTGGTCGCTGGTCTCCGCGATCTCCCGCCAGGGCTGGGGCACCTGCTCGTGCACGTCCCGCAGTATCAGTCCCGCGAGGCTGAACGTGTCGGGGCTCCCCCACCGCTCCTCCAGCCGCTGGGTCAGGGCCTCGTACTCGGCGTGAACCTGGTCCTCGTGGGCCGCCCGGTCGGCCGCGTCCTCGTCCCCGTACCACCGGCTCCCGCCCAGCTCGGCCAAGTGGTACCCCGGCCCGCTCGTCCCCACGTCCGACCGGCCGCGCTCGGCGGGGAACTCCCTGGCCCGCAGCTGGTCCATCGTCTCCAGATGCCGTTCGGTGGTCATGTCGTCAGTATTCCCGCGGCCACTGACAACTGGCCTTCCGTCACGCGCGTCAGGCATCGCGTCGACGGACCGCCAGCCAGCCGCCGATCATTGCGGCCGCCGTCCACAGCACCATCACCCCCAGCCCGGTCCACGGGCCCAGCTCGCCGGGCAGCTCGGTGCGCATCACCATCTGTCCTGCACGGTCCGGCAGGTACTGCACGGCACCGCCCGCGACGTCGCCCACGACGAAGGGCAGGACGAGGGTGAACGGTATGAGGACGCCGAGCGTCGCGGCCGCGCTGCGGAACACGGCCGTGATGCCGGCGGCGAACAGGGACATCAAGGTCAGGTAGAGCCCGCAGCCGATGACGGCGCGCAGTGCGCCCTCGTCCCCCAGGCCGATGGCGTGCCGCCCCATGAAGGCCTGGCCGCCGAGGAAGGTTGCGAAGGCGGTCACCTGTCCGACGAGGAAAGCGAGTCCGCCCACTGCGACCAGCTTCGAGAGGTAGAAGCGGGTGCGGTTCGGCACGGAGGCGAGTGTGATCCGCAGCGCGTTGTTGTGGAACTCGCTCGCGAAGGCGCTCGCTCCGAACGCGATGGCCGCCGTCTGGCCGAAGACGAGGCTGTAAAAGGCGGCGAACAGCCGGTCCGCACCCATGCTGTCTTCCTCGGCCGTCCCTATGGCGGCGGCGGTGAACATCTGGATTCCGGTGAGGACCACGAAGACGGCCATGAGGGACGCGAGGGTGCCGCGCAGCGAGCGTATCTTGATCCATTCCGCGTGCAGGGCGGCGCGGGTGGGCAGGGCGGTGGTGGACATGGCGGTGGATCCTCCTGGGTGGTCAGCGGCTCGCGGAAGCGAACTGGGCGTGATCGGCGGTGAGGTCGAGGTATGCCTGTTCCAGGGAGGCGCGCTCGTCGGAGAGTTCGAATATCGGGATGCCGTCACGGGCGGCGAGTACGCCGATCTCCTCGGCGAGGGCGCCGTCGATGGTCCAGCGGCCCTCGTCCCCCTCGGCCAGCTGTAGTCCCTGCTGGGCGAGGGATGTCCGCAGGCGTATCGGATCGGAAGTGCGCAGCCGGACCCGGGGCGTGCTCCGCTCGTCGATGAACGCCGCCATCGACGTGTCGGCCAGCAGCCTCCCCTGGCCGAGGATGACGAGGTGGTCCACGAAGGAGGCCGTCTCGGACATCAGGTGGCTGGAGACCAGCACGGTCCGCCCGTCAGCGGCCAGACCGCGCATCAGCTCGCGGATCCAGATGATGCCCTCGGGGTCGAGGCCGTTGGTGGGCTCGTCCAGCAGCAGTACCCCGGGGTCGCCGAGCAGGGCGGCGGCGATGCCCAGCCGCTGCCGCATGCCCAGGGAGTACGTCTTGATGCGCCGCTTCGCGGCGGAGGCGATGCCCGCCTGCTCCATGACCTCGCCCACCCGGCGCACCGGAATGCGGTTGCTCGCGGCCAGGGCGAGGAGGTGGTCCCGGGCGGTGCGACCGCCGTGCGCGGCCTGGGCGTCCAGCAGGGCGCCGATGCGCAGCAGCGGCTGCTGGAGGTCGGTGAACCGGCGGCCGCCGATGGTGGCGGTGCCGGAGGTGGCCCGGTCGAGCCCGAGCAGCACCCGCAGGGTGGTGGACTTGCCGGCGCCGTTGGGGCCCAGGAAGCCGGTGACCCGGCCGGGCAGGACGTCGAAGGTGAGGCGGTCCACGGCCTTGGTCGTGCCGTACGCCTTGGTGAGTTGGCGGATCTCGATGCGGTTCATGGCTCAAGGCTCGCCGCCGACCCTTCCCCCTCTCCTCCCCCGTGCGGGGGGACCGTCTCCCCCGCACGGGGGAGACGGCCGTGATCGCCCGGCTGCCACGATGGGGACATGCACCGATTGGTCACAGCCCCGTTCCGCCCGCTGACGTACTCGCGTTGGCTGCACCTGTGCGTCCCGATGCTGCTCGTGGCGGTCTGGATGTTCATAGCGCCGATGGCCCCGTGGGTGCCGGCCCTCCTCGTCGCGCCGTTCGGCCTGCTCCCGTGGGTGCGCATGGCCGAGGGCCTGCAGGCGCAGTTCCTGCTGACCCCCTACGCCCGGGGGGCGGAGGAGAACGCCATATCCACGTCGGCCTCGAAGCGGTGGGTCGACCGCTGGCGGACCGTGCTGTGGCTCGAAACCCGGCTGGGGCTGTCATGCGTGGCCATGTACGCGACGTACTGCATGCCGGTGCTCACGGTCGAGCTGCTCACCACCGCCTGGGGTTATCCGGTGGAGGAGAACCATGAGCTGCCGTTCATACCGCCGCGCTGGGTGGCCGCTCTGCTCGTTCCGCTGCCGCTGGTCTTGCTGGTCGTCACAGTGCATCTGATGGGTGAGCTCGTGACCCACCTCGCGGCCCGGCTGCTGGGGCCGTCCGCCGCGGAGCGGCTTTCGGTCCTGGAGGCGCGGACCGAGCAGTTGCTGGAGCGCACGCGGATCGCGCGCGAGCTGCACGACACGATCGGCCACGCGCTGACGGTGGCCGTGGTGCAGGCCGGGGCGGCGCGGACGGCCGCCGATCCAGCCTTCACGGAGCGGGCGTTGACCGCGATCGAGGAGACCGGACGGGCCGCCCTGGAGGACCTGGACCGAGTCCTGTCGGTGCTACGGGACTCCGGTCCGCGTCCCTCGCAGCGGCCGACGCTGGCCGACGCGGACCGGCTGCTGGACTCCACGCGGGCTTCGGGGGCCGCGGTGCACGCCGAACTGACGGGTCCGCTGGAGACGTTGCCGGGGCCCGTCACCCAGGAGGCGTACCGGATCCTGCAGGAGGCGCTCACCAACGTGTTGCGGCACTGCGGGCCGGTCCCGGTCCGGGTGAGGGTGGAGATGACCGGCAAGCGGCTGGAGTTGGAGGTGTCGAATCCGCTGCCGGCGGGCCAGGGGGCACCCGACGGCAGCCGCAGCGGGCTCCGGGGGATGCAGGAGCGGGCCGCGCTGCTCGGCGGTGCGGCGGAGGCCGGTCCGCACCAGGGGAGGTGGAGAGTGCGCGCGATGCTTCCGCTGCAGCACATACGCTGAGGGGATGCCGGTCACCGTACTGCTCGTCGACGACGAACCCCTGGTGCGCGCGGGTCTGCGCGCCGTGCTCGATGCCCAGCCCGACATCGAGGTGGTGGGAGAGGCAGCCGACGGGGCGGCCGTGATCCCGCTGGTCCGGCAACTGCGGCCGGACGTGGTGGCCATGGACGTGCGCATGCCGCTGCTGGACGGGATCGAGGCGACCAAGGCGGTGCTGAAGAGCGTGGACGAGCCGCCGAAGATCCTGGTGGTCACCACTTTCGAGAACGACGAGTACGTGTACCGGGCGCTGCGTGCAGGGGCGGACGGGTTCATGCTGAAGCGGGCCCGACCGTCGGAGATCGTCCACGCGGTGCGGCTGATCGCGGAGGGGGAGACGCTGCTCTTCCCGGCGGCGGTACGTTCGCTGGCCGCGGAGTACGGGAGCCGTGGGGCGCGGGCCCGGTTGGAGCGGGCCGCCCTGACCGAGCGGGAGGAGGCAGTGCTGCGGCTGATGGCGCGGGGGCTGACCAACGCGGAGATCGCGGCCGAGATGTTCGTGGGAGCCGAGACCGTCAAGTCCCACGTGAGTGCGGTGCTGTCGAAGCTGGGCGCGCGGGACCGGACCCAGGCGGTGATCGCTGCGTACGAGTCGGGTTTCGTCGTCCCGACCTGACCCTCCGCCCCGACCCGGCCGACCGTCCTGGCCGGCCCGGTTGCGCCGGAGCGCCGTCACCGCGCGGCCCGGCTGACGAGGGGCCGCTTATCGCCGTCGCGACGGGGGCGCAGTACGATCCGGCTGACAGGCTCGCCAGCTGGGAGGACAGACGTTGGGGCAGCTGACCGGCGGAGATCCTTCTCTGCTCCGGCGGATCAATTCGGCCGTGGTGCTGCGCGCGCTGCGCGCCGCGCAGGCGCCGACGCTCACCGACCTCACCCGGGTCACGGGGCTGTCCCGGCCGACCGTCGAGGGTGTCGTGGAGGGGCTGATCGGCACCGGGCTCGTGGTCGAGGCGGAGGCCGAGGAAGGGGCCCGGCGCCAGGGGCGACCCGCCCGCCGCTTCCGGTTCCGGGCCGAGGCCGGACACCTGCTCGGCATCGAGATCGGGTCCCACCGGATCGCCGTGCTGCTGTCCGGGCTGGACGGTCGGGTGATCGGCGCCGGCACCAAGGAGGTCGCCGAGACCGCGTCCGCCGACGAGCGGCTGGAGCGGGTACGGGCGGCGGTGGCCGATCTGCTGCGCCGGGCCGGCGTGCCGCGGGACTCGCTGCGGGCCGTCGGGGTCGGCAGCCCCGGGATCGTGGAGGCGGACGGCACGGTGCGCCTGGGCACGGCCCTGCCCGGCTGGACCGGGCTGCCGCTCGGGGACCGGCTGCGGCGGTCCTTCCGCTGTCCGGTCCAGGTGGAGAACGACGCCAACGCGGCGGCCCTGGCCGAGCACTGGAAGGGGGCCGCGCAGGACACCGACGACATGGTGTTCGTGATGGCCGGGCTCAGCCCGGGGGCGGGCTCGCTGATCGGCGGCCGGCTGCACCGCGGGTTCGGCGGGGCCGCCGGCGAGATCGGCGCGCTCCACCTGCTGGGCCGGGAGGCGACGCCCGAGCGGCTGCTGTCGACCACCGGCGAGCCGCTGCACCCGCTCGACGAGCAGGCCGTGGCCGGGGTCTTCGCGATGGCCGACCGGGGGGACGAGCGGGCCGTGGCCGCGGTGGAACGGTTCATCCAGCGCCTGGTGCACGACGTGGCGGCCCTGGTCCTGGCGATGGACCCGGAACTGGTGGTGGTCGGCGGCTGGGCGGCTGGCCTGGACGGCGTACTGGACCCGCTGCGCCGGGAGCTGGCGCGCTACTGCCTGCGTCCCCCGCGGGTGGCCCAGTCCCTGCTCGGTGAGGCGGCGGTGGCCACCGGGGCGCTGCGACTGGCGCTGGACCAGGTGGAAGAGGAGCTCTTCGCCGTGGAGAAGACGGTCACCGGACGCCGCCGCTGAACAGCGCCCCCGCACGTGTCGGCCCCCGCCGCACACCGGCACCCGCCCGCCCGCATGACCCCGGGCCCCGGGCCCCGGACCGGGGTACGACCCCGACCCCGGCCCCGGTCAGCTGTCTGGCGACCGTACGCATACGGCCCCTCCGGCACGTGCCGCAGCGGGGGCCGGAGGACGCGGGGCCGTGCGCGTCGGGTCAGGAGGCGGCGCGGGCCTCGTGCGCTATCTCCACGTCGCCCGAATCACCGAACGTCAGGCGGCAGGTGTCCGCCCGGTACGTGGCGACCGAGACGGCCGCCGTGCCCGCGGCGGTGAAGTAGCGGGTGGTGACCACCAGGACCGGGGCCCCGGGCAGGCGGTCCAGCTCCTTGGCGTCGTCGACGCGGGCCGAGCCGAGCTCGACGGAGCGGTCCTGCCCGTCGAGGGACAGGCGCTGGAGTTCGCGCAGCACGGCGCGGGCGCGGGCTGCGCCGGCAGGCGCGTCGATCGCGGACAGGCCGGGCACGGAGGCGGCGGGCACGTAGAGCAGCTCGGCCGCGACGGCCTGGCCCTGGGTGACGCGGGTCCGGCGTACGGTGTGCACGGGCTGGTCGGCGTGGACGCCCAGCAGCTTGAGGGCCGCGGCGGGCACCGGGGCGTCGACGGCGTCGACGGCCTCCCAGCCGTCGGCGGCTTCGGCGGGCCAGCTGTGCCGGGCGGTTCCGACGGCGACGCCGACCCGGGGCGGGGCCACGGTGGTGCCGACTCCGCGGCGGCGCTGGAGGCGGCCTTCCAGTTCCAGCTGTTCCAGCGCCTGGCGCAGGGTCGCGCGCGCCACTCCGAAGCGGGCGGCGAGCTCCCGCTCGTTGGGCAGGACTTCACCCACGGTGAAGTCCTGGTCGAGCGCCTCGCTCAGAACGGTCCTCAGGTGCCAGTACTTCGGCTCCGGCACCGTTTCCAGCTGCGTGGTCCCCACCCTGACTCCTCCTGCCATCGCTGCAATCGCCGTGTTCCAGCGGCAGTTCCGCGCCTTTGTTTATTAAAGGTTCTTGCACTATCCCTTCGACCATAGGTTCGGCGCGACGCCTTGGTCAAGACCAATCCTCACCCCTTTACCGGACACATCCGGCATACGCATCAAGCCGTTCATACGATGTTCGCGCCCCCTCAAGAGGTCGCTGTGCGATCCGGACTCCTCTGCTCCGACACGCGCCACAGGCTTGTAGTCAAGGCCTACCGGACGGTAATCATGACCATAGCGATTACTGACAGCCTGTCTCACACGCGTCCACCCGACGAGGAGCAGCATGACCGCCACGGTCTCCTTCCCGATCGACTCGCCGCTGGGCCCCCGCACCGCCACCGTGGCCTACGAGCGCAAGGGCTCCGGCGAACCCCTCCTCCTGCTGCACGGCATAGGCCACCACCTCCAGGCCTGGCACCCGGTGACCGACATCCTGGCCTCGGGGCACGATGTCATCGCCGTCGACCTGCCCGGCTTCGGCATCTCGGAGCCCCTGCCCGACGGGGTCCCGTACGATCTCGGCACCGTCGCCGCCGCCCTCGGCTCGCTCTGCTCGGCCCTCGGAGCCGAACGCCCGCACGTCGTCGGCAACTCACTCGGCGGGCTCCTCGCGCTGGAGATGGGGCGCAGCAGCCTGGCCCGCTCGGTCACCGCGCTCTCCCCCGCCGGTTTCTGGACCGAGGCGGAGCGCCGGTACGCCTTCGCCACCCTGCGCGCGATGCGCGTCGGCGCCCTGGCCCTGCCGCTCGCCACCCTGGAGCGGCTCTCCCACAGCGCCGCCGGCCGGACGGCCCTCACCGGCACCATCTACGCGCGCCCGGCCCGCCGTTCGCCCGAGGCCGTGGTCGCCGAGACCCTCGCCCTGCGCGGGGCCACCGGCTTCCAGGAGACCCTGGCCGCGGGTCGCTCCGTACGGTTCACCGAGGACGTTCCCGGACTGCCGGTCACCATCGCCTGGGGCTCCCGCGACCGGCTGCTGCTCCCCCGGCAGGGTGTGCGGGCCAAGCACGTCGTGCCCGATGCGCGGCTGGTGCGACTGCCCGGCTGCGGGCACGTCCCGATGAACGACGACCCGGCGCTGGTGGCGCGGGTGGTCCTGGACACGGTGCGGGAGGCGGCGAACACCGAGGTGGGATGACGTCCGGCGGCTGTTCATCCGGGTTCGCGTGCGTGACTGTTCATCCTGGGTTCGCGTGTGCGACGCGGGCGGGCCGGTGTGCCCCGGCACACTGGTCCGACCCTTCCCCGGCCGGCCCTGGAGACGCTCCGATGGCACCCATGCCGTACACCCGACGGTCCCTGCTCGGCGGTTCCCTCGCCGTTCCCGTGGGCCTTGCCCTGTCCGGCGCGATCGGCCCGCAGGCGTTCGCGGCGTCCACCGCCACCACCGGTTCCGCTGCTGGCTCCACCGGGTCCGCCGTTGCCCCGGCCTTCACCCGTTCGGGCCGCCCGAGCGCGCCGTGGGGCATCCAGTCCGGCGAGATCACCGCCCATTCGGCCACGGTCTGGACGCGCTCCGACCGCCCGGCCCGGATGTACGTCCACACTTCCCCGAGCGAGTCCTTCCGCTACGGCGTCCGCTCCCACGGCGGCCCCTACCTCGGTCCGGGCACCGACTACACCGGGACCGTCACCCTGCGCGACCTGCCCCCCGGGCAGCAGATCCACTACCGCGTCGTCCTGGCAGACCCGGAGGACCCGCGCCGCTGCAGCCGGCCCGTGCAGGGCGCCTTCCGGACCACTCCCGTCTCCCGCCGCCGGGACGTGCGCTTCGTCTGGTCCGGGGACCTGGCCGGCCAGGGCTGGGGCATCAACCCCGACCTCGGCGGCTACCGCGTCTTCGACGAAATGCGGCTGCGCGACCCCGACTTCTTCCTCTTCAGCGGGGACACGGTCTACGCCGACGGGCCGATCCAGGCCTCCGTCCCGCTGCGCGACGGCGGGACCTGGCGCAACGTCACCACCGTGGAGAAGTCGAAGGTCGCCGAGACCCTGGACGAGTTCCGCGGCAACTTCCGCTACAACCTGCTCGACCGCAACCTGCGCGACTTCAACGCCCAGGTGCCGGTCCTCGCCCAGTGGGACGACCACGAGGTGCGCAACAACTGGTACCCCGGCCAGCTGTTGGAGGACCCCCGCTACACCGTCAGGGACGTCGACACCCTCGCCGCCCGCGCCCGCCGGGCCTTCGGCGAGTACTTCCCCGTCACCGACCTCCGCGGCGGCCGGACCGAGGGCCGGATGTACCGGGTGATGCGGTACGGCCCGCTGCTCGACGTCTTCGTGCTCGACATGCGCACCCACCGCAACGCCAACTCCCCCGGCCGCCAAACGGGCGACCCGATCGGCATCCTCGGCCGGGAGCAGCTGGCCTGGCTCAAGCGCGAGCTGTCGCGTTCCCGGGCCGCCTGGAAGGTGATCGCCGCGGACATGCCGCTCGGGATCGTCGTGCCCGACGGGGCCGCGAACTTCGAGGCGGTCGCCCAGGGCGACCCGGGCGCGCCGCTGGGTCGCGAGCTCCAGATCGCCGAGCTCCTGCGCCACATCAAGCACCAGCGCATCACGGGCACCCTGTGGCTGACCGCGGACGTCCACTACACGGCGGCGAACCACTACGCGCCCGAGCGGGCCGCCTTCGGCGACTTCGCGCCGTTCTGGGAGTTCGTCTCCGGCCCCGTCGGGGCGGGCGGCTTCCCCGCCGGGAAGCTGGACCCGACGTTCGGCCCGCGGACGGAGTTCGTGCGGTCGGCCCCGTACGCGAACATGTCGCCGTCCGAAAACCCCCCGTACTACGGCGAGGTCGAGATCGACGGTGACTCCGGGGAGCTCACCGTGCGGTTGCGCCGCCAGGGGGGCGGCGTACTCTTCACCAGGATGCTCCAGCCCGGCCGCGTGGGCCAGTAGGACAAGCGGGGGCCGGTACGACAGGCGGGGCCGGTACGATATGCGGGGCCCGTACGACAGGCGGGGCCGGTACGGCAGGTACGACGGCCGCCACGGACACCGTCCCGGCAGGCGCAGCAGCGGAAATCAGGGCGAAATCGGCCAGATGGACGCTTAACCAGTCGGTCACAGATCGTTCGTGGTCACGCAACACCCCTGCGTCACAGTGGAATGCATGACTGCACGCATCCCCGCCCCCGCCCACCACTCCCACCACCACCACCACTGGCGCCGCGACGTCGTCGAGCTGGCCGCGCTCTTCTGCGCCGTCGCGGTCGCCGACGGCATCGCCAACCTCGTCGTGCACGGCCCGAGCGGCCCCGTCCTGCTCGTCGCCTCGGCCGTCGCCCTGCTGGTGACGGCGGCGTTCCACACCTGGTGGGCGCGACGCCACAGCCATGCGCCGCCGCCCGCGAGCACGGCGCCCTCCGATACGGGTGCCGCCGGTGCGGCGGCCCCGACACCGGCGGCGAGCACTCCGGAGCCCGGCGCGACCGCATCGGCCTCGCTGTGGCGGATGCGCACGACCGTGCGCGACGAGCCCGGCAGCCTGGCCGCCCTGTGCACTGCGCTCGCGGCCCACCGCGTGGACATCCTGACCCTGCAGACGCATCCGCTGCCCGAGGGCGGCACGGTGGACGAGTTCCTGCTGCGCGCACCCCAGCAGTTGCCCTCCGCCGACCTCACCCGTGCCGTCGCCACCGCCGGCGGCAAGGACACCTGGATCGAGCGGGCCGACGCCCACGACCTCGTCGACACCCCGACCCGGCTGCTGGGCCTGGCGACCCGCACTGCGCTGGACGCCGCCGAACTACCGCTCGCGCTGCGCCAGCTGTTCGGCCGCTGCACCATCCACTCCATCCCGGCGACCACCCTTTCCGGCCGCCCCAACCTCGGCGCGGACGCTCCGGTCGAGGGGGTCCTGGAGGCGACCGTGATGCGGCTGCGCGACCCCTCGGGCGGCGCCCTCACCATCGAGCGGCCCCATCTGCCCTTCACCCCCACCGAGTTCGCCCGCGCCCGGGCCCTCGTCGAGCTCGACGCCCGGCTCGGGCCCCGCATCCCGCGCAGCCAGGACGTGCTGACCCTGCCCGAGGGCAACGAGATCACCGTGCGCCGCGCCGACCGGTCCGACCTCCCCGCCGCCCGGGCGATGCACGACCGTTGCTCCGAGCGCACCCTCGGCCTGCGCTACCACGGCCCGGTCGCCGACGCCGACCGCTACCTCGACCACCTGCTGAGCCCGCGCTTCGGCCGCACGCTGGCCGCGACCACCGCGTCCGGGAAGCTGGTCGCCCTCGGCCACCTGTTGTGGGACGGGGACGAGACCGAGGTCGCGCTCCTGATCGAGGACGACTGGCAGCGCCGCGGGATCGGCTCCGAGCTGCTGCGCCGACTCGTCGCGATGGCAGCCGAGGCCCGCTGCGACAGCGTGTACGCCGTGACCCAGTCCTCCAACACCGGCATGGTCGCGGCCATGCGCGGCCTCGGCCTCCCCCTCGACTACCTGGTCGAGGAGGGCACCCTCGTGATCACCGCCCGGCTCGACGGGGCACAAGCCAACACCCGGGCCCCGTACGGCCTTCCGGTCGACGGCCGGCCCGTGGGGCGTCAGCAGGCCGACAGCGAACGGTGATGACGCGGACCCTCTCCGCGTACGAAGATGTCCGCATGTCAGACACCCTCCGCAGCGACATCGCGTCCCGGCTGCCGCGCCAGGTCGCCGACGCCTACGTCGACGACCTCATCGCCCTCGACCCCATCACGGGCACCTATCTCGGTGTCGCGGCGAGCTCCGGCCGGCTCCCGGACTTCTCCCCGGCCGGCCGTGCGGCCGTGGCCGAACTGGCCCGCTCCACGCTCGCCCGGCTCGACGCCGCCGAGCGGCTGCCCGGCGCGGACAGCGACATCGAGCGCCGCTGCGCCCGCCTGCTGCGTGAGCGCCTCACCGCCGAACTCGCCGTGTACGAGGCGGACGAGGACCTGCGCGCCGTCAGCAACATCCACTCCCCCGCGCACGCCCTGCGCGACATCTTCCCGCTGACCCCGGCGGAGACGGACGAGGACTGGGTCGCGATCGCCGAGCGGATGCGCGCGGTCCCCGCCGCCCTGGCCGGCTACCGGGAGAGCCTGCAGCTCGGGCTCGACCGCGGCCTGTACGGCGGCCCGCGCGCCACCGCCACCTTCATCGGCCAGCTCACCACCTGGGCCGGCGAGGACGAGGACCCGACGGGCGACGGGACCGCCGCGGGCGGGGGCTTCTTCGGCGAGTTCGCCGCCCGCGGCCCTCAGTCCCTGCGCGGCGAGCTGGAGCAGGCGGCCGGCACCGCGACGGCCGCCCTCACCGAACTGCGCGACTGGCTCCGCTCGGTGTACGAGCCGGCCGTCGCCGGCGCCCCGGACGCGGTGGGCCGCGAGCGCTACGCCCGCTGGTCGCGCTACTTCAACGGCACGGACCTCGACCTGGACGAGGCGTACGCGTACGGCTGGTCGGAGTACCACCGGCTGCTCGCCGAAATGAAGACCGAGGCGGCCAGGATCCTGCCCGGCGCCGGCCCCTGGGAGGCGCTCAGGCACCTGGACGAGCACGGCACCCACATCGAGGGCGTCGACGAGGTCCGGGCCTGGCTCCAGGATCTGATGGACGAGGCCGTCGAGAACCTGGACGGCACCCACTTCGAACTGGCCGAGCGGGTCAAGCGGGTGGAATCCCGGATCGCCCCGGCGGGCGGCGCCGCGGCCCCGTACTACACGAGCCCCTCCGAGGACTTCTCCCGCCCCGGGCGCACCTGGCTGCCGACCTTGGGCCAGACCCGCTTCCCGGTGTACGACCTGGTGTCCACCTGGTACCACGAGGGCGTCCCGGGACACCACCTCCAGCTCGCGCAGTGGACGCACGTCTCGGACCGGCTCTCCCGCTACCAGGCGAGCGTCGGCCTGGTCAGCGCCAACGTGGAGGGCTGGGCGCTGTACGCGGAGCGCCTGATGGACGAGCTGGGCTACCTGAAGGACGCCGAGCGGCGCCTGGGCTACCTCGACTGCCAGATGATGCGGGCCGCCCGGGTCATCGTGGACATCGGCATGCACCTGGGCCTGGAGATCCCGGCGGACTCGCCGTTCCATCCCGGTGAGCGCTGGACGGTGGACCTGGCGCAGGAGTTCTTCGCGCAGCACAACAGCCGGCCGGCGGACTTCATCGAGAGCGAGGTGACCCGCTACCTCTCGATGCCCGGCCAGGCGATCGGTTACAAGCTGGGCGAGCGCGCCTGGCTGCTGGGCCGGGACAACGCCCGGGCCGCGCACGGCGCTGCCTTCGACCTGAAGGCGTGGCACATGGCGGCCCTGTCGCAGGGCTCGCTGGGCCTGGACGACCTGGTGGACGAGCTGTCGCAGCTCTGATCCGGGCCCCGGCTCCCCGTACGGGCCGCCCGCTCCCCGAGGGGGCGCCGGCGGCCCGTACGACGTTCGGCAGCAGCGTCAGCAGCCGCAGTCGTCGGAGTCGGTGGGCGCGGTGAGCGGGTCGGCCTCGCCACGCTGCTGCCTGCCCTGCCAGGTCTCGACCTCGAAGCCCTCGCGGATCCAGTACTCGATACCGCCGAGCATTTCCTTGACCTGGAAGCCGAGCTGGGCCAGGGCGAGCGCGGAGCGGGTGGCTCCGTTGCAGCCGGGGCCCCAGCAGTACGTGACCACGGGGACGTTCCTGTCCAGCAGCTGCTCGGCCTGCTCGGGGATCAGGGCGGTGGGCAGGTGGATCGCTCCGGGGATGTGGGCCTGGTCCCAGGCGGGGGTGGAGCGGGAGTCGATCAGCTGGAAGCCGAGGGCGGTGCCCTTCGCGCGGTGGGCTTCCAGGGCGGTGGCGACGTCCGACACGTCCGCGTGGAAGGCGAGGCTGGCGGCGAAGTGGGCGGCGGCCGCGGCCGGGGTGGCCGGGGGAACCCGGAGGACGGGGTTCTCCACGGGGGCGGGGGCGGCTGTGGCAGTGGTGGCAGCGGTGGGCTGTGTCGTGGTCATGTCCCTGACTCTACGAGCCAGTTGATCACCCGGGAAGGTAGTTTTCCCGGCCCTCCCCTTGTTTCGCCGGGGATTCCCCTGCTACACAGCAAAGATGACCGAGTATTCCCCTGACGCCACCGACTGGCGCATCCTGGCCGCCCTCCAGGAGGACGGGCGGGCCAGCTTCGCCGATCTCGCCCGCTCCGTCTCCATGTCGGCCAGCGCCGTCACCGAGCGGGTGCGCCGCCTGGAGGAGGCCGGCGTGATCACCGGGTACACGGCCGTGGTGGACCCGGAGAAACTGGGCAAGTCGATCCTGGCACTGGTGCGGCTGCGCTATCCGCACGGCAACTACAAGCCGTTCCACGACCTGCTGGAGGCGACTCCGGAGATCCTGGAGGCCCACCACGTCACGGGCGACGACTGCTTCGTGCTGAAGGTCGCCGCCCGCTCGATGGGCCACCTGGAGGAGGTCACCGGCCGTATCTCGTGGCTCGGCGCCGTCACCACGAGCGTCGTCTACTCCTCCCCGCTGCCCCGCCGCCCGCTCAGTCCGTGACCACGGCCGTGCGGTGGCGGACCGCCGAGCCGCCGCGCTGTTTCACGACCTCCAGCTGGGCCTGCACCCGGGTCCTGAGGTCGGCGACGTGGCTCACGATGCCGACGCTGCGGTCCCGTTCGCGCAGCGAGTCCAGTACGTCGAGGACCTCGTCCAGCGCCTGCTCGTCCAGGCTGCCGAAGCCCTCGTCGATGAAGAGGGTGTCCAGGCGCACCCCGCCGGCCTCGTCCGAGACCACGTCGGCCAGGCCGAGGGCGAGGGCGAGCGAGGCGAAGAAGGTCTCGCCGCCCGACAACGTGGCGGTGTCGCGCTCGCTGCCGGTCCAGGCGTCCACCACGTGCAGCCCGAGACCAGAGCGCCCGCGTCCGCTCGCCCTGGTGTCGGAGTGGACCAGGGTGTAGCGGCCACCGGACATCCTCAGCAGCCGTACCGTCGCCGCGGCCGCGACCTGCTCCAGGCGGGCCGCCAGGACGTACGCCTCCAGCCGCATCTTGCGCTCGTTGTCGGCGGAGGTGCCCGCGGTCAGCCCGGCCAGCCGGGCCACCCGCTCGTAGGCCTCGCGCAGCGGCCCGAGGGCGCGCAGCTCCTGGTCAGCCTGCCGGGACAGCCGGTCCAGCTCCGCACACCGCACCCGGCCCGCGTCGACGGCGGAGGCGGCGGCACGCACCAGCGCCCCGACCCGCCCGGCCTCGGCGTCGGCGGCGTACGGGTCGGCCGGGGGCAGGGCTGCTGCAGCCGCCGTGTCGCGCTCGCCGCGGCGGTCGGCCAGCATCGCCTCCTCGGCCTGCCAGGCGTCCAGGCTGTGCTGGAGCGCGCTGCGTTCACGGTCCGGGAGCACGGCGGCGGCCGCCGCCTCGACGGTGTCGAAACCAGCCCGGAACGCGGCGTCGGCGAGCTGGCCGTCGGCCTCCTTGAGCCGGGCGGCAGCGGTCTCCGAGCGGCGCAGCGCGGTGGCCGCGGCGGTGACCATCCGGACCCGGTCCTCCAGGATCCCGGCGCGGGCGGCGAGGCTGGGCGCGTTCCCGCGGAGCAGGGCCAGCTCGGCCTCCAGTGAGGCGTGCTCCCCGTCCAGGGCCTCGCGCCGGGAAGCCCGGGCGGCGGCCCGGCGCTCGGCCTCCAGCCGGTCGGTGCTGCGTACGGAGTGCTCCCGGTCGGCGCGGGCCAGCTGCTCCCGGGCGGCGTGCAGTCCGGCCGCGGCGGCGTGGGCGGCGGCGTGCCGGGAGCTCAGGTCCGAGGTCAGGGCGAGGAGGTCGGCGGTCGTGGCGTCGCCCGCGGCGGCCGCGGCTCCGACACGGGCCTCCTGGGCGGCGGCGAGTGTGCGCTCGACGGCGGCCCGGCGTTCCTCGGCCTGCTCGTAGCGGGCGTGGGCGGCGTCCTCGGCGGCCCGGTCCACGTGCCCGGGGGCGGGCCGGGCGGGGTCGGGGTGCTCGGCCGAGCCGCACACCGTGCACGGCTCGCCCGCCACCAGTGCGGTGGCGAGCTCGGCGGCGATCCCCCGCAACCGGGCCTCCTTGAGCTCCAGCCAGGTCTCCCGGGCCGCGGCCGACTCTTCGCGCACGGATACCAGTTCGCCCGCGGCGCGCTGCGCGTCGGCGTCCAACGCGTCCCGCCGCCGGGCCGCGTCCAGGCGGATCCGGGCGGGCTCCAGCTTCCCGGCGAGCTGCTCGGCCAGGGTCGCAGCCTGTTGTGCGGCGTCCACGCGGTCCGCGAGGGCGGCGCGGGTGTCCTCCCAGCGGGCCAGCCACTCGGAGGACTCCCGCAGCTGCTCCTCGGCGTCGCGGGCCTCCCGCTCCAGGGCGGCCCGCTCACGGCCGATCTCGGCGCTGCGCTGCTCGGCGCGCCGGCCGGCGCCCAGGGCGCCGAGGTGCTCCCGCAGCCGCTGTTCCTCGGTGGCCAGCTGCTCGGGTCCCGCCTGGGCCAGGGCGGGGGGCAGTTCGGCGCGGGCGACCGTCTCCGCACGGGCGGCGGCCGCGTGGGCGGTCGAGGCCGCTCCGCGCAGTTCCAGGGCGGGTGCGACGAGGGCGGCACGGCCGGCCCGGTCGAGGAGCTCCCGGATCCGCTGCCGCTCTGGTTCGGCCTCGGCGAGGAGGGCGGCCCGGCGCGCGGTCTCGGCGTGCCGGCGTTGCAGCCGGTCCAGCTCGCGGGCCTCCTCCGCGGCCCGCCGGGCGGCGGCGTGCCGACCCTCGACGGCGGCCAGCGCGTACTCGGCGACCGTCAGCCGCTCCCGGGCGGCGCACCGCGCGACGGCGGCCCACGCCCGGACGGCCCCGGCCAGGCCCGGGTCGCCGGGCTGGTGGGCGGGCATCGGCCAAGCCCGCAGGTCGGCGCTGTCCCCGGCGGCCTGGGCGATCCGCTGCGCGGTGCCGAGGACCTTCTCGTCACCGGCCCGGACCCTCGCCTCGGCGGCCCGGCGGCGCTCGGCGAGCAGGGTTTCGACGGCGGCGAAGCGGCGGGTGTCGAAGAGGCGGCTCAGCAGGCGGCTGCGGGCCTGCTCATCGGCGCGCAGGAAGCGGGCGAATTCGCCCTGCGGGAGCAGGACGACCTGGCAGAACTGCTCCCGGCTCATGCCGAGCAGCTGCTCGATCTCCTCGCCGATCTCCTGGTGGGAACGGCTGAGGGCGGCCCACTGCTGTCCGTCGTACTCGCGGAGCCAGCTCTGCGCCTTGGCCTTGGTGGTGCCGGTGCCGCGCTTCTTGGGCCGGTCCTGTTCGGGGCGCCGGGTGATCTCCAGGCGTCGCCCGCCGGCGGTGAGTTCGAGGGTGACCTCGGTGGGGGTGCCGGGCTCGGCGTGGTCGCTGCGCAGGCTGGTGCCGGGGGCTTGGCGGGCGCCGGGCACGGATCCGTACAGGGCGAAGCAGACGGCGTCCAGGACGGAGGTCTTGCCCGCACCGGTGGGCCCGTGCAGCAGGAAGATCCCGGCGGCCGACAGGGCGTCGAAGTCGATCTCCTGGGGCTCGGCGAACGGGCCGAAGGCGGTGATCCGGAGCCGGTGGAGCCTCATCGGCGGGCCTCCTGCCCGCCTTCGGCGGCCGCCGCGGTCCGCACGTCCTCGAAGGCGGCCTGCAGCACGGCCCGTTCGGCCTCGTCGGCACCGCCGCCGCGCACGTGGGCGACGAAGTCCTCGGCGATCTCCTGGTCGCTGCGGCCACGGAGCCGCTGGGCGTAGGTGGCGCCGCCGTCCTCCTCGCGGCCCTCGGGGTCGAAGGCGAGGCTCAGGGTGTGCGGGAAGCGGGCGGTGAGGCGGGCCATGGGGTCGTCGGGGCGTACGGGGTCGGTGAGGGTGGCCTCGATCCAGGCGTCCTCGTGTGCGGTGTGCGCGGGGTCGTCGAGCAGGGCGGCGAGGGGGCCGCGCAGCCGGGCGAGCGGCCGGGGCACGGGGGTGTCGATCCGCTCGGCGGTGACCTCCCCGGCGGGGCCGAGGTCGACGAGCCACATCGTCTTGCGGTGGTCGACCTCCGAGAAGGAGTAGGCGAGCGGTGAACCGGAGTAGCGGACCCGCTCGTTGATGGTCTGGCAGCCGTGGAGGTGGCCGAGGGCCGCGTAGTCGACCCCCTCGAACACGGCGGCGGGTACCGCTTCGACGCCGCCGACGGCGATGTCGCGTTCGCTGTCACTGGCCTGGCCGCCGGTGACGAAGGCGTGGGCGAGGACGACGGAGCGGGTGCCGGCCGCTCGGGCGGCGAGGTCGGCCCGGATGCGGTCCATGGCCGCGCCGAGGACGGCCTCGTGGCTGACACGGTCCGCGCCGATCCGGTCCTTGACCAGGGCCGGCTCCAGGTAGGGCAGCCCGTACAGCGCCACGTCGCCGTGCTCGTCGGCCAGCACCACGGGGTCGGCGCAGCCGTCGGGATCGGTCCTGAGGTGGATCCCGGCCCGGCCGATCAGCCCGGCCCCGACCCCGAGGCGGCGGGCTGAGTCGTGGTTTCCGGAGATCATGACGGTGGGCACGCCGAGGTCGGCGAGGCGGTGCAGGGCCCGGTCGAAGAGCTCCACGGCGGGCAGCGGGGGCACGGCCCGGTCGTAGACGTCGCCGGCGACGAGGACCGCGTCGACCCCGTGCTCGCGGACGGTCGCGACGAGGTGGTCGATGAAGGCGGCCTGGGCCCCGAGCAGGTTGACGCGGTGGAACGACCGGCCGAGGTGCCAGTCGGAGGTGTGCAGGAGCCTCACTCGCCGGCCCCGCCGGCCTTCTCTCCGCACATGTCCGTCCGCCCCCCTGAATCGCCCTGGCCGCCCGATGAACCCCTCTACGCTAACGCCTCGCCGGGGTGCTCAGGGCGCGTACGTCTCACCTCCGAGCGTGAGGACGGCGGTACCGGCGGAGGTGTCGGCGAGCCAGGCCTCGAAACCGGGCAGGTCGGCCTCGGGCAGGGCGACCTCGATCTCGACGGCGGTCCCGTAGCGCAGGTCGACCACGGTCCGGCCGGTGGACCGCAGGTCGTTCTGGACCTTGCCCGCGCGCTGGTGGTCGACGGTGACGGTGGCCAGCCGGTAGCGGCGGCGGGTGACCGTGCCGAGTGCGTCGAGGGCCTCGCCGACGACGCCCCCGTAGGCGCGGATGAGCCCGCCTGCGCCGAGCTTCACGCCGCCGTAGTACCGGGTGACCACGGCCACCGCGTACCGGACGTCGCGGCGCATCAGCATCTGCAGCATGGGCACCCCGGCGGTGCCGCCGGGCTCGCCGTCGTCGCTGGCCTTCTGGACGGAGGCGTCGGCGCCGATGACGTACGCGTAGCAGTTGTGCGTGGCGGTGGGGTGCTCGCGGCGGATGCGGGCCACGAACTCCTGGGCTTCCTGCTCGGTCGCGGCGGGCGCGAGCGAGCACAGGAACCGCGAGCGGTTGATCTCCGACTCGTGCACGCCCTCGCGGGCCACCGTCGCGTACTGGTCTGACTTCACCGCTCCACCCTAATCCGTGCTCGAAAACGGTCCGGCGGGGATCCGGGGCTGTTCCGGACCGAGGGAAGCGGGCCGCTGTGCGGCCCGGGCATCGGCTGCGGCCTCCTCGGCCCGGGGAAATCGGCTGCGGCCTCCTCGGCGCGGGGCGCGGATCGGAGTCCGAGCTCCCCCGGGGAATCGGGCACGCGTGCTTCCTGTTGTCGATGGCTGCGGTCGGGATCACCGGCCGCACCCGGCGGGCAGGGCCCGACGACGACATCAGGAGGCGGCAACCGTGTACGGCGACCCGGCAACCATCCGCAAGATCCTCACCGAGCTCGGCGACACCTGGGCCGTCGTGGGCCTGTCCAACAACCAGGACCGGGCCGCGTACGGGGTGGCGCGCGTGCTCCAGCGGTTCGGCAAGCGCGTGGTCCCCGTGCACCCGAAGGCCGAGACGGTGCACGGGGAGCAGGGCTACGCCTCGCTCGCGGAGGTCCCGTTCAAGGTGGACGTGGTGGACGTTTTCGTCAACAGCGCCCTGGCGGGGCAGGTCGCGGACGAGGCGGTGGCCGCGGGGGCGGATGCCGTGTGGTTCCAGCTCGACGTGGTCGACGAGGCCGCGTTCGCCCGTACCCGCGAGGCCGGCTTGGAGATGGTGATGGACCGCTGCCCCGCCATCGAGATCCCCGCCCTGGGGGCGTAGGCGCACGGCCCGCCCGTCGGCGGCGCCACCGGCGGTGCTACGCCCCGCCGCCGACGGGCGGGACGGACACGGCCAGGGTCATCTCCACCGGTTCCGCGCCCTCGTTGCGGTACGCGTGCGGGGCGTCGGCCTCGAAGGAGACGGCTCCGCCGGCCGGGACGGCGTACCGCCCGTCGGCGACGAGGAGGGTCAGCTCGCCGGCCGTGACGTGGAGCATCTCGAACGCGCCCGTTGGGTGCGGGTCGGAGGCCCTTTCCTCGCCCGCTGCCAGGCGGTAGCTCCACATCTCGACGGGGCCGCGCCGGTCGTCGCCGAGGAGCATGCTCGCGCCGCTGCCGGCCTCGGTGGCCCACATGCGTACGCCCTGCCCCGGGAGGACGACGTGCACGCGCGGGGTGCGGTCCCGGTCCAGGAGGGTGGTGATGCTCACGCCGAGGGCGTCGGCCAGCTTCACGGTCGTGCCGACGCTGGGGTTCGTGCGGGCCTGCTCGATCTGGATGATCATTCCGCGGCTCACCCCGGCGCGGGCGGCCAGGGCGTCGAGGGTGAAGCCCCGCTCGCCGCGCCAGTGGCGGAGGTTCCGGGCGAGTGCCTGCGTGAGCTGTTCGAAGTCCGACACCATTCCGTCCAAGATTCTGGATTTCCAAGTCCAATAGACTGAACCATGGTGCGGCGTGCGCGACGCTGCACTCCACCGTTCACCGCACTGTACTGCGAGGCCCCGCATGACCTCCCTCTTCGCCCTGGCCACGGCCCTGCTGTGGGGCCTCGCGGACTTCGGCGGCGGGCTGCTGACCCGCCGGCTGCCCGCGCTGACGGTGGTCGTGGCCTCGCAGGTGCTCGCGGTCCTCGCGCTCGGCTCGGTCGTACTGGCCACGGGGGCCTGGCGGGAGGCCGGGCCGCAGCTGTGGTTCGCGGTCGCCGCGGGCCTGGTCGGGCCCGTCGCCATGTTCAGCTTCTACAAGGCGCTGGCGCTCGGCCCGATGGGCGTCGTCTCGCCACTGGGATCGCTCGGAGTGGTGGTGCCCGTCGGGGTCGGGCTGGCGATGGGAGAGCAGCCCGGGCTCGGCCAGTTCACCGGGATCGCGGTCGCGGTCGTGGGCATCGTCCTCGCGGGCGGCCCGGAGCTCCGCGGCGCGCCCGTGCAGCGCCAGGCCGTGGTGCTGACCCTGACGGCCGCCTTCGGCTTCGGCGCCGTGATGGCGCTGATCTCGGAGGCCTCCGACTCGGTGACCGGGCTGTTCCTCGCCCTGTTCGTGCAGCGCGTCACCAATGTGCTCGCCGGCGGCGGCGTCCTGTGGGTCCAGGTCCGGCGCGGGACCCCCGCCCTGCCCGAGGGCACCGGCCTGCGGACCCTGGGCCGGCTCCTGCCGGCACTGGCCTTCGTCGGCCTCGCCGACGTCGCGGCCAACGGCACCTACTCCATCGCCGCCCAGAACGGCCCGGTCACCGTCGCCGCCGTGCTCTCCTCGCTCTACCCGGTGATCACCGCGCTGGCCGCCTTCGCCGTGCTCCGCGAACGGCTGCGCGCGGTCCAGGCGGCCGGCGCCGGCCTGGCCCTCGCCGGAACGGTTCTGCTGGCCGCCGGTTAGCTGCCCGCCGCCCGGACTAGCCGGGCTGTCCCGCCGCGGCCGCGTCGGCGGTGCGCTGTTCCCCGCCGGCCGCGTCCTCCGGCGCCGGGGGCGTCCGCTGTTCCGCGTCGGCCGTGCGCTGCTCCGCCTCCGCGAGCTCCGCCAGCGCCCGGAGCTGCCCGGAGGTCATCCCGTCGGGGATGGGCACCGGGGCCGGGGTGCGCAGCGGCGGCTGCCAGCCCGTCTCCTCGCTCCACCGGCGCACGATGCGCGCGGGGGCCCCGGCCACCACCGCGTGGTCGGGCACCTCGCCGCGGACCACGGATCCGGCGGCCACCACCACGTTGCGGCCGAGCCGCGCCCCCGGGAGGATCACCGCGCCCGTGCCGAGCCAGCAGCCGGGGCCTATCTCCACCGGTTCGCTGCGCGGCCACTGCCGGCCGACCGGCTCGTGCGGGTCGTCGTAGCTGTGGTTGGTGGAGGTGATGTACACCCCCGGCCCGCAGAAGGTGTCGTTGCCGATCGTGATGGGGGCGTCGGCGATGACGTGGCTGCCCCGGCCGAGGACCACGCCGTTGCCGAGGACCAGCACCGGCTCGGTGCCGAGGTCGAGGCCCGGCAGCATGCCGGCCGTCAGGGTGACCTGCTCCGCGATGATGCAGCACTCGCCGAGGTGGATCCACGGCTCGCCGAAGACCGTGCCCTGCGGGAAGGCGAGCCGCGTGCCCTCCCCGATCGTGCCGAACCGGAGCCCGCCCGTGGTCCGGGCGGTGACCGCGCCCGCCTGCTGCATCCAGCGCCACGCGCCGTGGGCGATGCGGCCCGCGACGCGGCGGCGCAGGGTGGTCAGGGATGAGAACGTGTTCTGGTTCTTCGGCACCGGGCCACGGTAGCGCGCCGGGTGCCCGGACCGCGCCGTGATCTTCACCCCATCGCCGGCCCGCACGCGGCGTGCCCTACGGTGCCGGTAGCGCGACACGTCAGGCACACCGGGTGCGCCAGGCCCGGCGGACACAGGACTGAGGAAGACGAACATGACGGAACACACGGACCTCGGCGGGCCCTCCGGTCAGGCACTCGTCGCGGGCGTGGGCGGCAAGAGCCCGCGGATCGACCCCAGCGCCTTCACCGCGCCCACCTCCGTGGTGGTCGGCGACGTCACCCTGGGCCCGGGCGCCAGCATCTGGTACTCGGCGGTGCTGCGCGCCGACTGCGGGCCGATCGTGCTCGGCGCCGACAGCAACGTGCAGGACAACTGCACCCTGCACGTGGACCCCGGGTTCCCGGTCTCCGTCGGCGAGCGCGTCTCCATCGGCCACAACGCCGTCGTGCACGGCTGCACGGTCGAGGACGACTGTCTGATCGGCATGGGCGCGACCGTCCTCAACGGGGCGGTGATCGGCGCCGGCTCGCTGGTCGCCGCGCAGGCGCTGGTTCCGCAGGGCATGGTGGTCCCGCCCGGCTCGCTGGTCGCCGGTGTTCCGGCCAAGGTGCGGAGGCAGCTGACCGACGAGGAGCGCGAGGGCATCAAGGTCAACGCCGCGATGTACGCGGACTTGGCCGAGCAGCACCGCGCCGCGGTCGCCGCGGGCGGGTGAGGCGCGCCGCCCGTACGCCGTCCCGCGCCGGGCCCGGTGCCCGGCGCGGGCGGCCGGATCAGCGCTCGGCGGGCACCGGCTCCGGCACGGGCTCGGCGGCGGCAGCCTTCTTCATCCGGCTGCGCATCACCAGCATCACCGAGACGCCGATCACCACGGCCAGCACCAGCCCCACCCACGAGAAGCCCTTCAGCCACGGCTCCGCGACGATCCCGATGGAGTAGATGACGGCCGTGGTGCCGCCCGCCCAGAGGATCCCGCCGAAGATGTTGGCGATGAGGAACTTCCAGTACGGCATGTGCAGCACGCCCGCCAGCGGCCCGGCAAAGATCCGCAGCAGCGCCACGAACCGGCCGAAGAAGACGGCCCACATGCCCCACCGCTCGAACGCGCGCTCCGCCTGGGCGACCTGGGCCGGCCCGAAGTGCTTCGGGAAGCGCCGCCCCAGCCGCTCCAGCAGCGGCTTGCCGCCCCGGCGGCCGATCGCATAACCGATCGAGTCCCCGACGATCGCCCCGATGGTGGCGCAGACCCCCAGGACCACGGGGTCGATCTCCCCGTGCTGGGAGGCCAGCAGCGCCGAGCTGACCAGGATGATCTCCCCTGGCAGCGGGATGCCGAGGCTCTCCAGCCCGATGACGAGGCCCACCAGGAGGTAGATACTGACCGCCGGAATCTGCTCCAGCCATTCCTGGACGTGCACCGGTGCGCCCTCCTGAATTCGTCCCGCCTCAAAGGCCCGCGTCCCGACGCGTCCCGCGTGACACGCCGAACGGGCAGCCTATCTGTTCTCGGCACCGGCCTTGACGACGGCCACGGCGCGCAGGGGCAGGTCCCGGGAGGAGCGGCCCGCGAACACCTCGCGCCGCCCCGTCCCCGGCACCCATGCGTGCCGCTCAGGGTCCCACGAGGACAGCGCCCGCAGGTCCACGTCGACGGTGACCCGCCGGGCCTCGCCCGGTGCCAGGGTGAGCCGCCGGTAGCCGGCCAATGCGCGCACCGGCTGGTCGAACCCCGGCTCCGCGGAAGGTCCCACGTACACCTGGGCCACGTCGGTCCCCTTGCGGCGCCCCGAGTTGCGGACGGTGAACTCCGCGCGCAGTCCGCCGCGCTCCGGCCGCACCACCAGGTCCCGGTACTCCCAGGTCGTGTACGAGAGCCCGTGCCCGAAGGCGAACAGCGGCTCCACGCGCTGTGCGTCGTACCAGCGGTGGCCGACGTGGACTCCCTCGGAGTACACCTGCCGGCCGCCGACCCCGGGGTAGCGCAGCGGGTCCCCGCCGACCGGGGTCTGCTTCTCGTCGGCCGGGAACGTTTGGGTGAGCCGCCCGCCCGGGTCCGTGTCCCCGAAGAGGACGGCCGCCGTGGCCGCCGCCCCCTCCTGGCCCGGGTAGTACATCTGCAGGACGGCTCCGGTGCGGCGGATCCAGGGCATGGTGGTGCCGGCGGGCGTGTTGAGCACCACGACGGTGCGCGGGTTCGCCCCGGCGACGGCCTCGATGAGCCGGGCCTGGCCGCCGGGCAGCCCCAGCGAGGTGCGGTCGCCGCCCTCGCCGGCGTCCTCGTACGCGAAGAGGACCACGCTGCGGGCGGCCTTCGCCGCCCGTACGGCCGCGGCGACGTCGGCGGCCCGGGTCGCCCCGGTCGTGTGGCGCAGCCGGAACCGCCCGCCCGTGACCCCGCCCTCCGCGAAGACGGCGAGGCGGTGGGCGCCCGCCTCCAGGGCGAGAGTGCGACGAAGGACGGCGAGCCCGTCGGGCGCGGAGTCGAGCAGTCCGGCCGCAGGGGCCTCGGCCGCGCCCTGCCCCTCGGGGAACAGCTCCTCGCCGTCGAGGCGCACGCTCGGCCGCTTGCCGCGGTAGTGGACGAGCAGCGTCCACTCGTCGTCCTCGGCGAGGGTGAACTCCCCCGCATGGCTCCAGGTCCGCCCGGCTGGCACGGTCCGGTCGTCCAGGGCCGCGGCCGGGACCAGCAGGTCCGCCGGCAGCGGCCGGCCGTACAGGTCCTCGCCGAGGGCGTGGCGGACGGTGGCGCCGTTCCCGGCGCGGCGCCTGATCGCGGTGAGCGGGGCGGCCGCCCGGTCGGGGACCACGTGGGCGCTGCCGCGGCCGCTGACGAAGGGCACCTGCGCGGTGGGCCCGATCACTGCGATGGAGCGGGCGGCGGACCCGGCCAGGGGCAGGGTCGCGCGCTCGTTGCGGAGCAGCACCGCGCCGGCCGTGGCGACCCGAAGGGCGGTCCGCGCCCCGGCGCCGGGGTCGCGGGCGGGGCGGACCCGGCGTTCGGCGTCGAGCAGCCCGAACCGGTCCATGGTGGCCAGGACCCGGCGTACCGAAAGGTCGACGGCGTCCTCGGGGACGGTGCCGGCGCGCACCGCCTCCCGGAGCGGGGAGCCGAAGCGCGTGCCGCCGGGCAGCTCCATGTCGAGCCCCGCGCCGATGGCGGCGACGGTGCTGCGCGCGGCATCCGGTGCGGACATCACCCAGCCGTCGAAACCCCAACGCACGCGCAGCAGTTCGTCGAGGAGCGGCCGGTTCTCGCAGGCATGGGTTCCGTTGACCTTGTGGTGCGCGCCCATCACCGCGCCCGCCCCGGCGGTCACGGCCGCCTCGAAGCCGCGCAGCTCCGTTTCGTGCAGGGTGCGTTCGCCGGCGATGACGTCGACGGTGTCGCGGCCCCGCTCCTGGTTGCCGGGGGCGAAGTGCTTGACGGCGGCGATCACGCCCTCGTCCTGGATGCCGCGGACGACCTCCGCGACCAGGTCCGCCGTCAGCAGCGGATCCTCGGAGAAGGCCTCGAAGTTGCGTCCGGCGTACGGGGTGCGGATCAGGTTGGCCAGCGGCGCGAGCAGGACGTCCTGGCCCAGGGCCCGGGCCTCCCGGCCGAGGGTCCTGCCGTACTCGCGGGCCAGCGCCGGATCGAAGGCGGAGGCCAGCATCACCGGTGCGGGCAACGCGGTGGCCGGGCGGGCGACCCGTACGCCGGCGGGCCCGTCGGCGAGCCGCAGCGGCGGGATGCCGAGGCGCGGCACGCCCGGGAGGTATCCGGTCTGGCCGAGCGGGGCCGGGTCCCGGCTGCCGTGCAGGAGGGCGGTCTTCTCCTCCAGGGTGAGCCGGTCGAGCAAGGCGTCGATCCGGGCGGCGCTGCCGGGCTGCGCGGGGCCCCCGCCCGGGGACGCCGCGGCGGCGGAGGGGCCGGATGCGGCGGAGGGGCCGCTTTGGGGGTGGCCGGCGCGTGGTACCGCGGGAGTGCAGCCGCCTGCGCCTAGGGCCGCGCCCAGCGCTGCGACCAGCCGCAGCGCGGAACGTCTGGACACGGCCTCGCTCATGACGCTCCCTGCGGCTCCGGTCGGCGGGAGCGGCCCGCGCCGGACCGCTCCCGGCGCCCACTGTGCCGCCCCGCGGCCGCCCGGATCCCGCGGACGCGCCACCGCGGCGCACAGGTTCAGCCCTGCGGCGGCCGCTCAGCGGGGGCGGCGGTGCGTCGGGCGCCGTCCTGCGCCCTGCCACCGCCAACGGTCGTCGTCGCGGCGTCAGGACCGGTTCCGGCCCCGCGGGAGCGCAATGCCGTTGCTCCAGGCGGTCGGTGGGGGGCGAGGACGTCCGCAATGGCTAGCCGGCGGCGACTGTGAAAATCGCTGTCCGATCACCGGAGCACGGTGATAGACATCCGGCGTGGAAAAGAATCTTGAGTTTCCTGACCTGCTGAGACTGATCGATGAACGGTCGACCGCCTTCCGCGCCGCGGTCGCCGCCGCGCCCAGTCTCGACGCGCAGGTGCCGACCTGCCCCGGATGGACGCTGTTCGATCTGGTGAAACACCTGGGTGGGGGAGACCGTTTCTGGGCCGCCATCGTCGGCGCGGGGCCTGCCGACGCTCCACCGGCCGAGGCCGCCGCTGCGCGCGCCGCTCTGGAAGTGCCGCGGGAGCGTGAGGTCCTGCTGGCCTGGCTCGCCGCGTCGACGCAGCTTCTGCTGAGCGCCCTGCGCGAGGCAGGACCGGACGCCGGCTGCTGGGCGTGGTGGAGTGCCCTGCAGACGCCGCGGACCTCCGGCGGAGTCGCCCGGCACCGGGTCCAGGAGAGCGCGGTGCACACCTACGACGCCCAGCTCGCCGCGCGCGCCCCGCAGCCGCTGCCGGCCGAGGTCGCCCTCGACGGTGTCGAGGAGTTCCTGTTCACCTGCGTCGCGACGCCCAGCGCCTGGCCGCACAAGCCCACGGCCTTCGACTTCCACACCGCCGAGGGCCGCTCCTGGCGCCTCACGGTCGACGGCGACGGCGCACGCTCCACCCGCATCCCCGCGCCCCCTGCCGCGACCGGCGAAGACTCGGACTCAACCGGCGCCTCTACCCATGGCACGGCCAGTGAGTTGGTCCTCTACTTGTACGACCGCATACCTGCCGACTCCTTGCACGTTGACGGAGACGCAGGGCTGCTCGACCTGCTCCGCGCCTGGGAGCCGGAGGAGTAGGACCCAGCGGGGGCGGTCGGCCGCGCCTCCACCGGCTCGACCGTCTTGGAGGCGCAGTCCACCACGGTCCACGTTCGTGGGCCCCTGGTGCGCGCAAGGGCAGGACGTAGGCCACGCCACCTCCCGTCGCACCAGCGATGACGTTACGTCGTTCACGTCGTCGAGGCGCCTTGGACGCCCGTTGACATCTCCGGACCCCGCACCCGCCGAACCGGGCTGTCGAACACCTGACGGAGCCACTTCCAACCGTCCGTGAAGCCGCTGCTGCCGCCTCAGACCGCTTCGTAGCGTCCCGGACAGCAAGCGTCATCCGCCGCACCGTCGTCGCCCAGGCCGCCGCCACCGCCACGGGTCTGCAGCACGCCCTGGTCGAGGTCCGCGAGGAACTGCGGCACCGCCTGCTGCCCGCCCGGCGCCGGCGCGAGCAGGCCCGGATGGTGAAGGAACCGCCCAGTCTCTTCCCCCAGAAGCGGAGCCGGTCCGGGATGGACAAGGCCGCGGGCGGCCGCTGGCACGGCTCGAAGAAGCCGAAGTCCGCCCGCATCACGGCGACCGCAGCGACCGCCTGAGGCAACGGCATTGCCGCGGGAGCGCCCTGGAACGCGGGTGGGGCGGGCGCGCTGCCGGGGCCCCCCCCCCCCAACCCCGGGGGGGGGGGGTGGATGGGGGTGGGGGGGGGGGGCCACGAGGGGGTGGGGACCCGGGGA
>NZ_JBHWJJ010000072.1:0-30703 GCF_042732005.1 Streptomyces sp. NPDC059851
CAGGGGGCCTTCGTCCGTTCGGGTGTCCTAGCCGAGCGGGTGCATCCAGCCGTGGGTGTCCTCGGCGCGGCCGGTCTGGAGGTCAAGCAGCGCCTTGCGGAGCTTCATCGTGACCTCGCCGGGCTCGCCGTTGCCCTGGGTCCAGTCGGCGCGCTCCGACTTGACGGAGCCGACGGGGGTGATGACGGCGGCGGTGCCGCAGGCGAACACCTCGGTCAGGGTGCCGTTCTCGTTGTCGCGCTTCCAGTCCTCGGTGGAGATGCGTCCTTCCTCGGCCGTGTAGCCGAGGTCGCGGGCGATGGTGAGGAGCGAGTCGCGGGTGATGCCCGGCAGGAGCGAGCCGGTCAGCTCCGGGGTGACGATGCGGTCGCCGTACACGAAGTACAGGTTCATGCCGCCCATCTCCTCGATCCAGCGGTGCTCGACGGCGTCGAGCCAGACCACCTGGTCGCAGCCGTGCGAGGCCGCCTGCGCCTGGGCGACGAGGGACGCGGCGTAGTTGCCGCCGGTCTTGGCGGCGCCGGTGCCGCCCTTGACGGCGCGCACGTACTCCTCGGAGAGCCAGACGGAGACGGGCTTGACGCCGCCGGCGAAGTAGGCGCCGGCGGGCGAGGCGATGACCATGAAGAGGAACTCGTTGGCCGGGCGGACGCCGAGGCCGACCTCGGTGGCGAACATGAACGGCCGGAGGTACAGGGAGGCCTCACCGGAAGAGGGCACCCAGGCGCTGTCCTGCTTGATGAGCGCGTCGCAGGCTTCGATGAACAGCTCGGTCGGCAGCTCCGGCATCGCCATGCGGCGGGCGGAGGCCCGGAAGCGCTCGGCGTTGGCCTCCGGGCGGAAGGTGGCGACGCTGCCGTCGGGCTGGCGGTAGGCCTTGAGCCCCTCGAAGATCGTCTGCGCGTAGTGCAGGGTCATGTTCGCCGGGTCCATCGACAGCGGCGCGTACGGGACCAGCTCCGCGTCGTGCCAGCCGCGGCCTTCGGTCCACTTGATCGTCACCATGTGGTCGGTGAAGTGGCGGCCGAAGCCGGGGCTGGCCAGGATCGCCTCGCGCTCCGCATCGGACAGCGGGTTCGAGGAGGGCTTGAGCTCGATCGTGGGCATCGTCATGAGTGCATGTCCTTCACCGGTTGTGTATGGCGGACCGCGCTCACGGCGTACAGGACGTCCGAGCTTCCCCGCATTCCGCGGTCTCGCGTTCGATTATCGCGCGCGAGCCGTCCGCGGTGAAGCGGGGAGTGTGCGGCCCAGGGGAGATGGTGGCACCCGGGACCGCACAGGAAAAGCCGCCGGGTGCGTCAGTCGCGCGACCCGGCGGCTTCCTGGGTGGAGCTGCCGGGTCAGCCGGCTACTCGTGCGGCGATCGCGTCGCCGATCTGGTCGGTCGTGCGGAAGGTCCCGTCACGCTCCGCGAGGTCGGCGGAGACGGCGTCCTCGATACGGGCGGCGCGGTCCTCGTGGCCGAGGTGGCGCAGCAGGAGGGCGACGGACAGGACCGTCGCGGTCGGGTCGGCCTTGCCGGTGCCTGCGATGTCCGGGGCCGAGCCGTGGACGGGCTCGAACATGGACGGGAAGGCGCCGGTCGGGTTGATGTTCCCGGAGGCGGCCAGGCCGATGCCGCCCGTCACGGCGGCGGCCAGGTCGGTGAGGATGTCACCGAAGAGGTTGTCCGTGACGATCACGTCGAAGCGCTCGGGCTGGGTGACGAAGAAGATCGTCGCGGCGTCGACGTGCAGGTAGTCGGTGGTGACCTCGGGGTACTCCTGGCCGACCTTGTCGAAGATGTTCTTCCACAGGTGGCCGGCGTACACGAGGACGTTGTTCTTGTGCACCAGCGTCAGCTTCTTGCGCGGCCGGGCGTTGGCCCGCTCGTAGGCGTCGCGGACGACGCGCTCGACACCGTACGCGGTGTTGACGCTGACCTCGGTGGCCACCTCGGCGGGGGTGCCGGTGCGCAGGCTTCCGCCGTTGCCGGTGTACGGGCCCTCGGTGCCCTCGCGGACCACGACGAAGTCGATCTCCGGGCGTCCGGCGAGCGGGGTGGCCGTGTTCGGGAAGAGCTTCGAGGGACGCAGGTTGATGAAGTGGTCGAAGGCGAAGCGGAGTTTGAGCAGCAGGCCGCGCTCCAGGACGCCGGACGGCACCGACGGGTCGCCGATGGCCCCGAGCAGAATCGCGTCGTGCTGCTTGAGGGCCTCCAGCTCCGCGTCCGGGAGCGTCTCACCGGTGCGGTGCCAGCGGCGGGCGCCGAGGTCGTACTCCTTGGTCTCCAGCTTCACGTCCTGGGGCAGGACCGCGGTAAGGACCTTGAGGCCCTGAGCCACGACTTCCTGGCCGATGCCGTCACCGGGGATCACTGCGAGATTGATGCTGGTCGACATGTCGGAACCGTACTCCCTGTCCCAAGACTCAGACATATTGCGTCCACCATGTGGACGCAATATGACCCGTCCGACTGGGTGCACCCGGGTCAGTGGCCGGCCGAGCCGCCGTTGTCACGGCGGTCCAGGGCCCGCTGCAGCGCTGCGGCGGCGTTCTTGCGGTCGGCGTCGGCCGCGGTGGAGCGACGGACGCGGCGGGCGGCGGCGGGGGAGGTCTTCGTCATGGTGATCGACTCCTTGAGAGCGCGGCACGAGGGGCCGCATGAGGGATTCCTTCAAGGCGCCGGAAGGGGCGGGAGCGCTGCGCCGCAGGGGTTGCCTGCCGGGGGCGCGCGTCGTCGGCCGCCATTCGCCGGATCAGCGAGACGTTCGGCTCCTACAAAGCTAGGACAGGTCCCGCTGTATGTCTCCGCAATTACTCGGACTTCCTACTATCTGAGACGCGCAACCCGCCGAAGGGATCTCCCCGGACATCCGTTTTCAGGCCGTATCGGAACGAAGTTCCCTGATCAGAGCCCTCACAGCGACAGTAGCTGCGGATTCCGGTGCAGTGACGTATCCCACCTGTCTCACCGGCCTCGAAGGGCCCAGATCGGTGATGTCGACGGACCCGTCCGCCTCGCGCAACGACAGCTCGGGCATGATCGCCATGCCGAGGCCGCGCCCGACCATGGTGAGCACCATCCCGTCGTCGTCCGCCTTGACCGTGGCGCAGGGGATCCAGTCCTGGGCCCGCCACCACGCGCGGGTGTACGAGCCGCAGTTCTCGTCCCAGTCGAGCAGCGGCAGGGACCTCGGGTCGGCGTGGCCCGGCGGGTGGACCAGCGCGTACGCCTCCTCCACCAGCACCCCGCTCAGCAGCCCGGGCGGCAGCCCCGAGCCGTCCGCGTCCAGGGTGGCGATGGCCAGGTCGGCGCGACCGGCCGCCACCTCCCCCGCCGTGCCGGCCCCGAGCTCGCGCACCACCCGAACCTCCGGGCGGATGCCGGGGTACCGGGCCGCGAGGCGTTCCAGGGCGGGCGGCAACAGGTGCAGGGCCGCACTGCGGAAGGCCGCGATGCGCAGCACCCCCCGCAGGGCGTCGCGGCCCGCGCCGGCGGACCCGGCTGCGCGCACCTCGCTGCCGAGGGCCTCGTACATCCGGAGGATCCGCCGCCCGAGGGCCACCGCCCGCTCCCCCGCGGGGGTGGGCGTGGCACCGGACCGGCCGCGTTCGAAGAGGACCGCGCCGAGCTTCGCCTCGCTGCCGCGCACCGAGTGGGAGACCGCCGACTGGGTAAGGCCGAGACGGGCGGCAGCGGCGGAGAACCCGCGGGCCTCGGCCACGGCAACCAAGACCCGCAGTTCCTGCGGGGCGAGTTCGGCCGGTCCGGTTGCTGCCATGGGGCTCCCACCTCGTCGTATGAGCAGTTCTCATGGGTCTGCGGCTTCCATGATCGCAACCCTCTGCCCGGCCCGGCGATTCCTACCTAGCGTCCTTCCCATGACCGCGAACACCGCTCACACCGTGCACCAGACCGCCCGCCCCACCGGCTTCCCCACCGCCTCCGACTTCACCCTCGTGCGCACTCCGGTCCCGGAACCGGCCCCGGGCACCGCCCTGGTGCAGAACCTGCTGCTCTCCGTGGACCCGTACCACCGCGGGCTCATGGACGGCGGCGAGGGCGGCTTCGCGCTGGGCACCCCGCTGGAAGGCCGTTCCGTGGGCCGTGTGCTCGCCTCCCGCGACCCGGGGCTGCGCGAGGGCGACCTGGTCTTCCACCGCCAGGGCTGGCGTACGCACGCCCTCGTCACCCTCGGCGCGGAGGGCACCCGCATCCTGCGCCCGTACGAGGGGGTCCCGCTGGAGGCGTACCTGAGCATCCTCGGCGGCACCGGTCTGACCGCGTACGCCGCCCTCACCCGGACCGCGGCCCTGCGCGAGGGCGAGGACCTCTTCGTCTCGGCCGCGGCGGGCGGCGTCGGCACCGCCGTCGGACACCTCGCACGGCTGATGGGCGCCCGCCGGATCATCGGCAGCGCCGGGTCCGCGGCGAAGGTCCGCCACCTCACCGGAGTGCTCGGCTTCGACGCGGCCTTCGACTACCACGACGGGCCGGTCGGCGAGCAGCTCGCGCAGGCGGCGCCCGACGGCATCGACGTCTACGTGGACAACGTGGGCGGGGACCACCTGGAGGGCGCGATCGGGTCGTTGCGCGAGTTCGGGCGGATCGCCTGGGTCGGCGCCATCTCGACGTACAACGGGGACCGCTCGCCCGCCGCGCCGCGCAACCTCTTCGAGGTGGTGCACAAGTCGCTGCGCCTGGAAGGCGTGTTGGTCCGCCACCACACCCATCTCCAGGAAGAGCTGGAGGACTTTCTCGTCCCGCACCTGCGCAGCGGCCGCGTCGGCACCGACACCACCGTCGTCCAGGGCATCGACCGCACGGTGGAGGCCTTCCTGGGCGTGCTGCGCGGGGACAACCTGGGCAAGATGCTGGTCCGTCTCGACGGTTGAGACCGGTCGGCCGCGCCGGAGTCGACGGCGGTGCGGTACCGCGCCCGAAGGGGCGCGGGGAACTGCGCGACCATCCCCCACCGGCCCGCGGCTGCACGACCGGACCACCGGCGGAGCGTCAGAGCACGTCCCCGTCCCGCCAGTCGAACCACAGCCCCTCGGCGGCGTCCGGCAGGGCCCCGCCCTTGGGCACCCACACGTACGTCGTCCCCTCCTCCTCGGCGAGGCGGACCGGCCCGTCGGGCGAGAGCGCCCCGATCCGCCCGCCCCAGACCGTCCAGCCGCGGCTCTCGTACAGCGCGGCCCCCTCGTCGGAGGCGGAGAGGGCACCGAGCACGTACGCCCGGGCGATCACCTGCTCCAACTCCGCCATGACCGCGCCGCCCAGGCCCTGCCGCCGCACCCCGGGACGCACGGCCACGGCTTCGACGTAGCCGCAGCGCAGCGCCCGCCCGGCGTGCAGCACCCGCCGCTGGACGACGCTGCCGTGCGCGAGCAGTTCCCCGCCCGGCCCGTACGCCAGGGCGTGCATGCCGCCGAGCGCGTGCTCGAAGTCGTCCTCGGCGAAGTCCCCGTCGAAGGCTTCGTCGAGCAGCTGCCTGATCCCGTCGAGCTCGTCCTCCCCCATCTGCGAGGTGTGGGCGAGTCGTATCAGCGGCGTGTGGCTCATCCCCCCAGTCTCCGGCACAGCCTCAGCAGCACCGGTGCGCTCAGGCCACCCGCGCGCAGGTACGGCTCGGGGTCCAGCCACCGCGCGGCGTCGACGGCGAGCCGGTGGACGGTGGTGCCGAGTCCGGCCACGTACTCCTCGATCTCGGTGCTGTCGTACGGGCGCTCCCGCGCGGCGTACATCGCGCGGACCCGGGGCTCGCTCAGCCCGTGGTCGTCGGCGATCTCCTCGGGGCTCGCACCCATCAGGCGCAGCAGCACGAGCGCGATGATGCCGGTGCGGTCGCGGCCCAGGCCGCAGTGGAAGGCGACGCCGCCGGGCGGGGCGTCGGCGACGGCTTCCGCGACGGCGGCGACGCGCTCGGGGAAGCGGGACAGGAAAGGCCGGAAATAGGCGGGGGTGCCGAAACCCGGACGCCCCCACCACACGTCCCAGAAGTCCCGGTCCTCGATCCCGTCGAGCGCAATGCGGACGGTCTTCAGCCCGGTCGGGCGGGGTGCGCGGTCCGGCTCCGGCTCGCCGTCGTTGCGCAGGTCGATGACGGTGCGCACCCCGTGGTCGGCCAGTGCGGTCCAGCCGTGGGTGGTGAGCCGGTCGAGGGCGTCGGCCCGGACCGCCCTGCCCGGCGACAGATCCCCCAGACCGCCCAGCTCGCGGACGTTGAAACAGCCCTCCCAGTCCAGGAAACGGCCGGTGCTCGTCACCATCAATACCCCCCTGTCGGCACACAACGGACGAACAACCGGGACGCGGCCCTGGCCCGTCCGGTTCCCCCTCGGCACACTCGCCCCATGTCACCTACCGCCCAGCACTGGACCCCGACCCACGGCGAGCCGTACCGGCCCGTCGCCTACCGGCCCGAGCGGATGCCGAGCAGTGAATCCCTCGCCCGCGCCGCCGAGTTGCGTACCCGGATGGACGAGCGGCGCACCGTACGCCGCTTCTCCCCCGACCCGGTGCCCGAGCAGGTCGTCCGCGACGCCATCGCGTGCGCCGCGACCGCGCCGTCCGGGGCGCACCAGCAGCCGTGGACCTTCGTCCTGGTGAAGGACCCGGCCGTGCGCCAGCAGATCCGCGCCGCGGCCGAGCAGGAGGAGGAGATCTCCTATGACGGCCGGCTCGGCGACGAGTGGCTGGCCGCCCTGCGCCCCCTCGGCACGGACGCGGTCAAAGCCCACCTCACCGACGCCCCCGCCCTGATCGTCGTCTTCGAGCAGCGGTACTGGCTCGGCCCCGACGGCGAGAAGCGCAAGCACTACTACGTGGACGAGTCGGTCGGCATCGCGGTCGGGATGCTCCTGACCGCCCTGCACCTGTCGGGCCTGGCCGCCCTGGTCCACACCCCGAGTCCGATGCGTTTCCTCTCCCACGTGCTGGGCCGCCCGGAGAACGAGAAGGCCTTCGCCGTGATCCCGGTCGGCTACCCCTCCGACGACTGCGAGGTCCCCGACCTGGTCCGCAAGTCCCTGGACCAGGTCATGGTCGAGGTCTGAGACCCGTCCCGGTCGGGCGGTCAGGCGGGCCCGATATGGATACCGCCCCCGCTCCGGACTTGGGGGTACCGGAGCGGGGGCGGGGTTCAGCGGGGACGGTCAGCCCTCGGGGGGCAGCCCGTGTGGGGGCGGTCAGCCCATGTGGGGGTAGCCGTAGTCGGTCGGCGGGACCAGGGTCTCCTTGATGGAGCGGGTCGAGACCCAGCGCTGCAGGTTGGTCGCGGCGCCCGCCTTGTCGTTGGTGCCGGAGGCGCGGCCGCCACCGAAGGGCTGCTGGCCGACGACGGCGCCGGTGGACTTGTCGTTGATGTAGAAGTTGCCCGCGGCGAAGCGGAGCTTGTCCATCGCGTCGGCGGCGGCGTGGCGGTCGCCGGCGATGATGGAGCCGGTCAGCGCGTAGGCGGACACCGACTCCATCTGGGCCAGCATCTCGTCGAACTTCTCGTCCTCGTAGACGTGAACGGCGAGGATCGGGCCGAAGTACTCGGTCGTGAAGACCTCGTTCTCCGGGTCGGTGCACTCGATGACGGTCGGGCGGACGAAGTAGCCCTCGGAGTCGTCGTACGTGCCGCCGGCGACGATCGTGCAGGTCGGGTCGGCCTTGGCGCGGTCGATCGCGGCCTTGTTCTTCGCGAAGGCGCGGTCGTCGATGACGGCGCCGATGAAGTTCGTCAGGTCGCGGACGTCACCCATGGCGATGCCGTCGACCTCGGCCGCGAAGGCCTCCTTGAAGCCGTCGTTCCAGATGGAGGCCGGGACGTAGGCGCGCGAGGACGCCGAGCACTTCTGGCCCTGGAACTCGAAGGAGCCGCGGGTCAGGGCGGTCTTCAGGACGGCGCGGTCCGCGGAGGGGTGCGCGACGACGAAGTCCTTGCCGCCGGTCTCGCCGACCAGGCGCGGGTAGGACTTGTAGTTCTCGATGTTGTTGCCGACCGTCTTCCACAGGTACTGGAAGGTCTTGGTCGAGCCGGTGAAGTGGATGCCGGCGAGCTCGGGGTGGTTCAGGGCCACCTCGGAGACGGCGATGCCGTCGCCCGTCACCAGGTTGATGACGCCCTTCGGCAGGCCGGCCTCCTCCAGGAGCTCCATCAGGAGGACCGCGGAGTGGGTCTGCGTCGGGGACGGCTTCCAGACGACCACGTTGCCCATGAGGGCGGGCGCGGTCGGCAGGTTGCCGGCGATGGCGGTGAAGTTGAACGGGGTGATCGCGTAGACGAAGCCCTCGAGCGGGCGGTGGTCGCTGCGGTTCCACACGCCGGCGGAGTTCGCGACGGGCTGCTCCGCCAGGATCTGGCGGGCGAAGTGGACGTTGAAGCGCCAGAAGTCGACGAGCTCGCAGGGGGTGTCGATCTCGGCCTGCTGGGCGGTCTTCGACTGGCCGAGCATGGTGGACGCGGCCATCTTCTCGCGCCACGGGCCGGCCAGCAGCTCGGCGGCGCGCAGGATGATCGCGGCGCGGTCGTCGAAGGACAGCGCACGCCAGGAGGGGGCGGCCGCGAGGGCGGCGTCGATGGCCTCCTGTGCATCGGCCCGGGTGGCGTTGGCGTAGGTGCCGATCACCGACTTGTGGTCGTGCGGCTGGACCACGTCGAAGCGCTCGCCGCCGCCCATCCGCTTGACGCCGTTGATCGTCATCGGCAGGTCGATCGGGTTCTCGGACAGCTGCTTGAGCTGCTCCTCGAGACGCGTGCGCTCGGCGCTACCGGGGGCGTACGAGTGAACCGGCTCGTTGACCGGCGCGGGGACCTGGGTCACAGCATCCATGGGTCTGAAAACTCCTTGACCTAGTTCTTGGTGATCATCGAGCGGAGGAAGAAGAGCAGGTTGGCGGGCTTCTCCGCCAGGCGGCGCATGAAGTAGCCGTACCAGTCCGTCCCGTACGCGGTGTAGACGCGCATGCGGTGGCCCTCGGCGGCGAGCCGCAGGTGCTCCTCGCTTCGGATGCCGTACAGCATCTGGAATTCGTACTCGTCCAGCTTGCGCCCGGCCGTGCGCGCGAGCTCCTGCCCGATGGCGATCAGGCGCGGGTCGTGCGACCCGATCATCGGGTAGCCCTCGCCGTCCATCAGGACCTTCAGGATGCGGACGTACGCCTTGTCGATCTCGCCCTTGTCCTGGTACGCGACCTCGGCGGGCTCCTTGTAGGCACCCTTCACGATCCGCACGCGGCTGCCGTTCGCCGCCAGGCGGCGGGCGTCCGCCTCGGTGCGGAAGAGGTACGCCTGGATGACGCAGCCGGTCTGCGGGAAGTCCTTCCGCAGCTCCTCGTGGATGGCGAACATCGAGTCGAGGGTGGTGTGGTCCTCGGCGTCGAGGGTGACGGTGGTGCCGATGGCGGCGGCGGCCTCGACGACCGGGCGGACGTTGGCGAGGGCGAGCTCGTGGCCGCCCTCCAGCGCCTGGCCGAACATGGACAGCTTGACCGACATCTCGGCCCGCTCGCCCAGCCCCAGCTCCTTCAGCCGGCCGATGAGCTCCAGGTAGGCGTCGCGGGCGGCGTAGGACTGCTCCACGGTGGTGATGTCCTCGCCGACCACGTCGAGGGTGACCTCCAGCCCCTTCCGCGTGAGGTCCTCGACGATCGGGATGACCTGGTCGACCGTCTCGCCGGGGATGAACCGGGTCACCACGGGCTTGGTCACCGGGGCGGCGGAGACGATTCGGCGCATCTTGTCGCTGCGCGAGGCGGCGAGGATCACGGGACCCAGCACGGGGCACCTCCAACAGGTGGCAGAAGCAGGCGTCCGGTCCCGGGATGGGTGGTGCGGAAGCCGTCAGGAGAACGCAAGTGAAACCACCGTGAAACCTAAGGATGGACCCGATCCTGGGCCATCGACAGCTGTCACGCATCCGTGGTCGCTATCTCATACATGTGTCTGAAGCCAGCCCTCTCCGGTGGGAGAATGTCCGGGTGAAGGGCGATTACCAGGACCTGGTGGACGAGATCTCGGCGCTGCTCGGCGCCCCGGCGACGCTGGAGAACCGGGATTTCCGCCTGATCGCCTTCGGCGCGCACGACAGCGACGACGACCTCGCCATGGACCCGGTGCGCACCCGCTCGATCCTGACCCGCCAGTCGACGGCGGCCGTGCGGTCCTGGTTCGAGGGCTTCGGCATCGCCCGGGCCACGGGCCCCGTCCGGATTCCGGCGGCGCCGGACGCGGGGGTCTTCCGGGGGCGGATCTGCCTGCCGGTCAGGTACCGCGGGATCGTGCAGGGCTACGTGTGGCTACTGGACCGGGAGCCCGGACCGGGGCCGGAGGCGCTGGCCGCCGCCATGGAGGTGGCCGACCGGATCGGGCTCCTGCTCGCGCAGGAGGCGAAGGCCGGGGCGGACCTGTCCCGGGAGTTCCTGGCGGCCCTCACGGCGGGGCGGGGCTGGCAGCAGGACGTGGCGGTGGCCGCGCTCCGGACGGCACTGGGGTCCGTAGCGGCGGACGGACTGCACGCGGTGGTCTGCGTGGCCCCGTGGTCCGGCGAGGCCCCGGCATCGGTGCCGGGTGCGGCCGCGGTCTGCGTGGTCCCCGGGCGGGGGCGAGGAGAGGGAGCCGAGGCCCCGGTGGCGGGACCGGAGCAGGCGTTGGCGGTGCTCGTCCGGCTACGCTCGGCGGACGTCCTCGCTCCGGCAGAGGTGGTCGCGGCCCGGCTGCTCCCGTCCGGCGCGGGAACCGGCACCGGCGGTGGCACCGGCACGGGAGCCGTGGACGCCCGTACCGCCGCGACCCCGGCCACCCGTACGGCGGCGGCGCACTCGGCCGCCGGTAGCGGCTCCCCGGCCGGCGGCCCGGCCCGCACCTCCGCCCAGGAGCGGGCCGCGTTGACCGCGGGCACGTCCCGGGCCCGACCATCCGGACCGGCGGCCGGGATCGCCGAGCCGACGACGGCGCTGGCCCGGCTGGCCGAGGCCTGGGAACAGGCCTCGGCGGCGGCCCGGGCGGCTGCGGCCCAGCCGCGCCTCGGACCGGTGGCCCACTGGTCGCGGATCGGCCCGTACCGGATGCTGTCCGCGCTGGCGGCCGCGGAACCGGCGCAGGACCCGGCGGTCCGTGCCCTGCTCTCCCCCGCCCACGGGGACCTGGCCCGCACGGCCGAGGTGTTCTTGGACTGCGCGGGCCAGGCGGGCCGCGCGGCGGCGGAACTGGGCATCCACCGACAGACCCTGTACTACCGGCTGTCCCGGGTGGAGCAGCTGACGGGGCTCGACCTGGACGAGGGCGAGGACCGGCTGCTGCTCCACATGGCCCTCAAGACGTCCCGTCTGCACGGCCACCCGGACCCGCGGCTGCCCCGGCGGTGAACCGACCGGCGCCGAACCGGCGCCACCACGGCCCCCGCCCGGGCCCGACCCCGGCTGCGCCTGGGAAGGTCCGGCCACAGACCGGGCCGACGGCCCGTCAACCCTGCGTGCCGCGCTCGCCCTTGGCGTCCTTGGCGTCCTTGGCGTCCTCGGCGCCTAGGCGTCCGCTGCGTCCTCGGCGGCCTTGGTGGCCAGCAGGCCCTCCGCCACCCGCCGCATCGCCTCGGTGAGTTCCTCCGCGGTGACCGCGCCCTCGGGGTCGTACAGCGACTGCACCATGACGCCGGTCAGCAGGGCCTGGTACAGCCCGCCGAGCGTGCGCACGTCCCGCTCGTCGAGCTCGTCCTCCGGGATCCCGGTGAACATCGAGACCAGCCCCTTGCGGCCTTCCGGCTCCGCAGCCAGGAGCATCTCGCGCAGCTCCGGCAGCGCGTCACGGCTGAGGGCGATCTCCATGCTGGCCGCCCACACCGGGGCCGCCTGCTCACGCCGACCGAGGATGCCGTCCCAGACCGACCGGAAGCGCTCCAGCGATCCGCCCTCGCCCGTGACGTCCGGCGTGAAGGCGTCGCCCCACTCCTGGGCGAGCTCGACGAACGCCTGCGTCAGGAGGGCGTCCTTGGAGCCGTAGTGGTAGCCGATCGACGCGAGGTTCGCGCCCGAGGCATGGACGATGTCCCGTGCGGTCGTCCGCACGAAACCCTTCTCGGCCAGGCACTTCTTCGCGCCTTCAAGGAGGTCTTCTCGGTGTCCCATGCACACACCGTAGCAAGACGAGCGTCCAAGACAAGCGACCAATACGGTCGTACTAGACGGCCGTTCATGACGCCTGCAGGTTTCCGGTTCGACGAACTGAAAGGCCCGGGGATTCGCCTTCGAGCTGGGCCTTCGCCGTGGAGCGGGTGACGGGAGTCGAACCCGCGCCCTGAGCTTGGGAATCACCAGGCCGTCACGGAGGGGGTTGACGCTGACCAGCGCAGACGGCCTCTGGCGATTAATCGCGAGGCGTCGCGCTTGACTGCTCTTGACCGCTGGGATCCGCTCTTTCTGGCACGGATGTGGCACGGGCTTCCATCCGCTCTGACGGGTCGCGTCACCGACCCCGCACCCGACAACACTGTCACCCGAATGGCCCAACATGACGTGCCACCCACATGGGTGAAGATCAAGCTGGCTAGTGGCCCAACCGAGGCAATCTGTGAAAGGCGAACCAAATGCGCATTCGACGAATCCTCGCCGCGGTCTTCGCCGCGGCAGCCCTCGCCGGACTCGGCCTCACAGGCACCGCCACCGCCACCGCCGGCAGCGTCACCCCGGCCAGCGTCACCCCGGGTGAGTGCACGGACGGCGGCGGGACGATCGATCGGTCGACGCCCGTGCTCCCGACCTGCAGGGGCGGTACGCACGACGGGCAGACGGTCGACTAAACCCCACTAGGGCCCGTTGCGAAAGTGGATCGGCGCCCCGCAGCCACGCGTTGCGGGGCGACTCCCTCGCGAGCGTTCTCCCTCGGCTGACGGCTCAACGTACCTGGGAGGCGTGACGATCGCACACGGGCCCGATGAGGTCGGCGGCAGTCGCTGCCGAACTCGACAGCCGCCCACGCAAGACGCTCGGCCGGGAAACCCCAGCCGAGCGCCTGTCTCAACTGCTCGCCACCACACGTCGGTGATCACGCGTTGCAACGACCCCTGGAATGCGCCCGAATCCCCGGGCCCTTCCGTGTGCCGCTGGTGCCGGCGCTCGCGCTGCCGTCCGCGGCCGGGCCGCGGTCAGCGCGCGATCAGGCGACCAGGTTCACCGACCGGGCCGAAGTGGCGCCGATCTCCTCCGCGATCTCCGTGAGCACGGCCTGCGGAACGGTGTCGTCCACGGTGAGGACGGCGAGCGCCTCGCCGTGCTCTTCCGCGCGGGCCACCTGCATGCCCGCGATGTTCAGCCCGCCCTCGCCCAGGATGCGGCCGACGGTGCCGACCACACCGGGGCGGTCGGTGTAGCGCAGGACGACCATGTGGTCGGCGAGTGCCAGGTCCACGTCGTACTCGCCGACGCCGACGATCTTCTGGAGGTGCTTGGGACCCGCCAGGGTGCCGGAGACCGCGACCTCCTGACCGTCCGACAGGGTGCCGCGCACGGTGACCACGTTGCGGTGGTCCGGGGACTCCGAGCTGGTCGTCAGGCGTACCTCGACGCCACGCTCCTGCGCGAACAGCGGGGCGTTGACGTAGGAGACGGTCTCGTCGACGACGTCCTCGAACACGCCCTTGAGGGCGGAGAGCTCCAGCACCTTGACGTCGTGCTGGGTGAGCTCGCCGCGGACCTCCACGTCGAGGCGGACCGCGACCTCGCCCGCGAGGGCGGTGAAGATGCGGCCGAGCTTCTCGGCGAGCGGCAGGCCCGGGCGGACGTCCTCGGCGATGACACCGCCCTGGACGTTGACCGCGTCCGGTACGAGCTCGCCGGCGAGGGCGAGGCGCACCGACTTGGCCACCGCGATACCCGCCTTCTCCTGGGCCTCGTCCGTGGACGCTCCGAGGTGCGGGGTGCAGACGACCTGGTCGAGCTCGAAGAGCGGGGAGTCCGTGCAGGGCTCCTTCGCGTACACGTCGAGGCCGGCGCCGGCGACGCGGCCTTCCTTCAGCGCCGCGTACAGGGCGGCCTCGTCCACGATCCCGCCGCGCGCGGCGTTCACGATGCGGACGGACGGCTTCACCTTGTGCAGGGCCTCGTTCCCGATGAGACCGAGGGTCTCGGGGGTCTTGGGCAGGTGCACCGTGATGAAGTCGGCGGCCTCCAGCAGCTCGTCCAGCGTCAGCATCTTGACGCCCATCTGGGCGGCGCGCGCGGGCTGCACGTACGGGTCGTAGGCGACGACCTTCATGCCGAAGGCGGACATGCGCTGGGCGACCAGCACGCCGATGCGGCCCAGGCCGACGACGCCGAGGGTCTTCTCGCTGAGCTCGACGCCGGTGTACTTGCTGCGCTTCCACTCGCCGTTCTTCAGGGCCGTGTTGGCCTGCGGGATGTGGCGGGCGGAGGCGATGAGCAGGCCACAGGCGAGCTCGGCGGCGGTGACGATGTTGGAGGTCGGGGCGTTCACGACCATCACGCCGGCCTTGGTGGCGGCGGAGACGTCGACGTTGTCGAGGCCGACGCCGGCGCGGGCGATGACCTTCAGCTTCCGCGCGGCGGCGATGGCCTCGGCGTCGACCTTGGTGGCCGACCGCACGAGGACGGCGTCGACGTCGGCGATCGCGGGGATCAGCTCGGCGCGGTCGGCACCGTTGCAGTGTCGGATCTCGAAGTCCGGGCCGAGCGCCTCGACGGTGGCGGGCGACAGCTCTTCGGCGATGAGTACGACAGGTTTCGAGCTCACGTGGGTCCTCACAAGTCCAGTGCGGACGGCCGTCCCGACGGCCGCAGGCGGTGGAGGGGGTAGCCGCGTGGAAGACGCACGACACTGTGGGCCTGACGCGTTGTGTTGAGCAGTGTAGTAGCGGATCCGGGGCGGATTTCCGCCTGGGCGGAAGGATCACCCGTCCGAGGTTGGCCGGGGTGGACAAGCCGCACTACAGGATGTCTGCATTCCGGCCTGCCGGCATGCGGTGCGGGGCCGGGACGGCAGGCGTCCCGGCCCCGCGGACGATCAGCTCTCGTCGCTGTCGACCCAGCTCATCAGCTTGCGCAGCTTCTTGCCGGTGGTCTCCAGCAGGTGCTCCTCGTCGGCCTTCTTGTACTCGTTGTACTTGGGCAGACCGGCCTTGTACTCGGCCATCCAGGTGTTGGCGAACTCGCCGCTCTGGATCTCCGCGAGGACCTTCTTCATCTCGGCCTTGGTGGCGTCGGTGATGATGCGGGGGCCGGTGACGTAGTCGCCCCACTCGGCGGTCTCGGAGACCGACCAGCGCATCTTCTCCAGGCCGCCCTCGTACATGAGGTCCACGATGAGCTTGAGCTCGTGCAGGCACTCGAAGTAGGCGATCTCCGGCTGGTAGCCGGCCTCGGTCAGGGTCTCGAAGCCGGCCTTGACCAGGGCGGAGGCGCCACCGCAGAGGACGGCCTGCTCACCGAACAGGTCGGTCTCGGTCTCCTCCTTGAACGTGGTCTTGATGACGCCGGCGCGGGTGCCGCCGATGCCGGCCGCGTAGGAGAGCGCGAGGTCGAAGGCCTTGCCCGTGGCGTCCTGCTCGACGGCGGCGATGCACGGAACGCCGCGGCCCTCCTCGTACTGGCGGCGGACCAGGTGGCCCGGGCCCTTCGGGGCGACCAGGGCGACGTCCACGTTGGACGGGGGCTTGATGAAGCCGTAGCGGACGTTGAAGCCGTGGCCGAAGAAGAGCGCGTCACCCTCCTTGAGGTGGTCCTTCACGGACTCCTCGTAGATCTCGGCCTGGAGCGGGTCCGGCGTCAGGATCATGATGACGTTCGCCCACTCGGCGGCCTCCGCCACCGGGAGGACCTTCAGGCCCTGCTCCTCGGCCTTGGCCTTGGACTTCGAGCCCTCCTTCAGGCCGACGACGACCTCGACGCCGGAGTCACGCAGCGACAGCGCGTGGGCGTGGCCCTGGCTGCCGTAGCCGATGACCGCGACCTTGCGGCCCTGAATGATGGACAGGTCGGCGTCGTTCTCGTAGAACAGCTCGGCCACTGGGATATCTCCTTGGTGCGCTGGTGTTGCTCCCACCGTACGGCGGGGAACGTGGACGAAGTTTCCTGGTCTCGCCATGCGAGAGGCAAAGAGGCGCGGGCCGCCGGGCGGTCAGGCGCTGCGGTCGAGTGCGCGCAGGCTGCGGTCCGTGATGGAGCGTCCGCCGCGCCCTATGGCGATCGTGCCCGACTGGACGAGTTCCTTGATGCCGAACGGCTCCAGCATCTTGAGCATGGCGCCCAGCTTGTCGGCGCCGCCGGTGGCCTCGATGGTGACCGCCTCGGGCGAGACGTCGACCGTCTTGGCGCGGAACAGCTGGACGATCTCGATGATCTGGGACCGGGTCTCGTTGTCGGCCCGGACCTTCACCAGCACGAGTTCCCGCTCGATGGCGTTGGACGGCTCCAGCTCCACGATCTTGAGCACGTTGACCAGCTTGTTCAGCTGCTTGGTCACCTGCTCCAGCGGGAGGTCCTCGACGTTCACGACGATGGTGATCCGCGAGATGTCGGGGTGCTCGGTGACGCCGACCGCGAGGGAGTCGATGTTGAACCCGCGGCGGGAGAACAGGGCGGCGATCCGGGCGAGGATGCCGGGCGTGTTCTCGACCAGGACGGAGAGCGTGTGCTTGGACATGTGGGGCGTTCTCTCTCTCGGCTCTCGCGGCTCAGTCGTCTTCGTTGTCGCCGAAGTCGGGACGGACGCCCCGGGCGGCCATGACCTCGTCGTTGGAGGTTCCTGCGGCGACCATCGGCCACACCATGGCGTCCTCGTGGACGATGAAGTCGATCACGACGGTCCGGTCGTTGATCGCGTTGGCCTCGGCGATGACCTTGTCCAGGTCCGCCGGGTCCTCACACCGCAGGGCCACGCAGCCCATGGCCTCGGACAGCTTGACGAAGTCCGGGACGCGGGTGCCCTTGCGGGGTGCCGTGGACTCGCCGAGCTGGGAGCCGACCGTGTCGTGGCCCGTCTCGTCGGCGTGCAGCACCGTGTTGGAGTAACGCTGGTTGTAGAACAGGGTCTGCCACTGGCGGACCATGCCCAGCGCGCCGTTGTTGATGATCGCGACCTTGATCGGGATGTTGTTCAGCGCGCAGGTGACCAGTTCCTGATTGGTCATCTGGAAGCAGCCGTCGCCGTCGATCGCCCAGACGGTGCGCTCCGGCTTGCCGACCTTGGCTCCCATCGCGGCGGGGACCGCGTAGCCCATGGTCCCGGCGCCGCCGGAGTTCAGCCAGGTGCGCGGCTCCTCGTAGTCGATGAAGTGCGAGGCCCACATCTGGTGCTGGCCGACGCCCGCCGCGAAGATGGTGTGCTCCGGGGCGAGTTCGCCGATGCGCTGGATGACCTGCTGCGGGGCGAGCATGCCGTCGTCGGGCGTCTCGTAGCCCAGCGGGTAGGTCTCGCGCCAGCGGTTGAGGTCCTTCCACCAGGTGGAGTAGTCACCGGCGTTGCCGTCGGTGTGCTCGGCCTGGATGGCCTGGATCAGGTCGGCGATCACCTCGCGGGCGTCGCCGACGATCGGGACGTCGACCTCGCGGTTCTTGCCGATCTCGGCGGGGTCGATGTCCGCGTGGATGACCTTGGCGTAGGGGGCGAAGCTGTCGAGCTTGCCGGTGACGCGGTCGTCGAAGCGGGTACCGAGGGCGATCAGCAGGTCGGACTTCTGCAGGGCGGTGACGGCGGTGACCGAGCCGTGCATGCCGGGCATGCCGAGGTGCAGGGGGTGGCTGTCGGGGAACGAGCCCAGCGCCATCAGGGTGGTGGTGACGGGGACGCCGGACAGCTCGGCCAGGACCTTCAGCTCGGCGGTCGCGCCGGACTTCATCACGCCGCCGCCGACGTACAGGACGGGGCGCTTGGCCTGGCAGATGAGCTTGGCGGCTTCGCGGATCTGCTTGGCGTGCGGCTTGGTGACCGGCCGGTAGCCGGGCAGGTCCTGGCTCGGCGGCCAGGAGAAGGTGGTCTTCGCCTGGAGGGCGTCCTTGGCGATGTCGACGAGGACCGGGCCGGGGCGGCCGGTGGAGGCGATGTGGAACGCCTCGGCGATCGTCTTCGGGATGTCCTCGGCCTTGGTGACCAGGAAGTTGTGCTTGGTGATCGGCATGGTGATGCCGACGATGTCCGCCTCCTGGAAGGCGTCGGTGCCGATCGCCTTCGAGGAGACCTGGCCGGTGATGGCGACGAGCGGGACGGAGTCCATGTGGGCGTCGGCGATCGGGGTGACCAGGTTGGTGGCGCCCGGGCCGGAGGTGGCCATGCAGACGCCGACCTTGCCGGTGGCCTGGGCGTAACCGGTCGCGGCGTGGCCGGCGCCCTGCTCGTGCCGGACCAGGATGTGGCGGACCTTGGTGCTGTCCATCATCGGGTCGTACGCCGGGAGGATCGCTCCGCCCGGAATGCCGAAAACGGTGTCGCACCCCACCTCTTCGAGAGAGCGGATGAGGGACTGGGCACCCGTGACGTGCTCAACTGCGGCGGGCTGCGCTCCGCCGGAACGGGGCCGCGGCTGCGGATGCTGGGCCCCGGTGGCCTGCTCGGTCATCGGCATTCTCTTCTCGAAGCTGAGGGTTTTACGACGGTTCGAAGGTGTGCCAGTGCAACAAAAAACCCCTCGTGCCGGATGGCAAGCGAGGGGAGCGCGTCGGGTGCACGGAGCGGGGACGGAGAGGTCCCGGCTTCAGCCGACGCGCTTTCCAAGTACGAGAATTCGGGTGCGCATGGCACAGACCCTCCCTCCGGCGGGAGGGCGATGTCAAGTGGGTGGGACGGGCGTCTCATTATGTGAGCCTCTCCGGATGGCCGTCGAGCCCCCGGACGAACCACCGGCCAAGGCGGGCTGGACCGCCCCGCCCGGTACTTGGAACGTACCGCGCACGAGCGTCCGGCGCAGCCTGTACTCATCGAGCGGGCCGGAAAACGCCAGTCCCTGTCCATGGGTGCACCCCATGGCACGCAGGGCCAGGACCTGCTCGGGCAGATCCACCCCGTCGGCCACTGATTGCATGCCCAGGTCATGTGCGATCCGCAAAAGACCTGCGGTGATCTTGCGGAGGCGGGCGGACTCGACGACGCCCTCGACCAGGCTCCGGTCGAGCTTCAGGATGTCCACCGGTAGCCGCCGCAGCGCGCTGATCGCGGCGTAACCGCTGCCGAAGCCGTCCAGGGCCACCAGGACGCCGAGCCGGCGCAGGGCCGCGAGGCGCCGCTCCAGTTCGTCGAAGGGGACTCTGGGGTCGCTGTCGGCCAGTTCGATCACCAGGGCACCGGGGGGCAGCCCGTGGCGGCTGAGCAGTGCTTCGACGAGGCCGGGGAACTTCGCCCCGTCGGCCGCTCCCGGCGGCGGCCCCGGGTCGAGCAGCCGCTGGGCGCTCGTCCGCACGGCCACCGGTACGCCGTGTCCGGCGCGGTGCCGTTCCGCGGCCTGGCCGACGGCCTGCTCCAGCAGCCAGCGCCCGAGCTCCTCGGCGCGGGCGGGGCCGCCGGCCGCGGGGGTCCCGGGGCCGTCCGGCCGGGCCCGCGCCGGTACGCCCCGGTGGTCGGCGATCCGGAAGTACTCGGCCGGGGTGAAGAGGATGCCGCGGGCGGAGCGCCAGCGGGCCAGTGCCGATGCGGCCGTGACCTCACCGGTCTCCAGCGAGACCACGGGCTGGTGCAGCAGGGCGAACTCGCCGTCGTGGAGTGCGGTGCGCAGCCCGCCCGCCGGCTCCGCCCTGCGTACGACCTCCTCCTGCATCTGGGGGGCGTACAGCTCGACCCGGTCCTTCCCGCCCGCCTTGGCCCGGTACATCGCGAGATCCGCGTTCCGCATCAGGTCCGAAGGGGTGATGCCGGGGTCGGCGAAGGCCACGCCGATGCTGGCGGCGACCCGGACCTCGCTGCCGCCGATCCGGTACGGCCGGGAGAGCGTGGCGCGCAGCCGGTCCGCGATCTCATGGACCTGGTATTCGCGGGCGCTGCGGTCGCGGCCGCCGTCGCCCAGGATGAGCGCCGCGAACTCGTCGCCGCCGAGGCGGGCCGCGGTGTCCCCGGCGCGGACGGAGTCCTGGAGCCGGCGCGCGGCCTCGACCAGGAGTTCGTCACCGGCCTGGTGGCCGATGGTGTCGTTGACCGCCTTGAACCCGTCGAGGTCGATGAAGAGCACGGCGGTGCTGTGGTCCCCCGCGCGCCGGCCGCTCAGCGCCTGGCGGACCCGGCGGGTGAACAGGGCCCGGTTGGGCAGGTCCGTCAGCGGGTCGTGCTCGGCACTGTGCTGGAGCTGGGCCTGGAGGCGGACGCGCTCGGTGACGTCGCGGCTGTTGAGGATGAGTCCGCCCTGGTGGCGGTTGACGGTGGACTCCACGTTCATCCACTCGCCGCTGCCGGACTTGAACCGGCACTCGATCCGGGTGGTGGGCTCCTCGGCGGGCGGCGAGGCGAGGAAGCGGCGCACCTCGTGGACGACGCGGCCGAGGTCGTGCGGGTGGATGAGGGTGGCGAGCTCGGTGCCGACGAGGTCTTCGGCGTCGCGGCCGTAGACCCCGGCGGCGGCGGGGCTGACGTAGCGCAGGGTCCCGGTGGGTGCGGCGATCATGATGACGTCGCTGGAGCCCTGGACCAGGGAGCGGAAGTGGTTCTCCTTCTGGGCCAGCTCCTGGGTCAATGCGATGTTGTCGAGGAGCATGATGCCCTGCCGGATGACGAGGGCGAGCACGACGGTGCAGCCGGTGAGGACGACCACGCGGTCGACCTTCCGGCCGTCGACGACGTTGTACAGGATGCCCAGCGTGCAGACGGCGGCCGCCAGGTAGGGCGTGAGGGCGGGCAACGAGCCGGTGATGGGGCGGCTGACGGGCCGCTCGGCGCGCGGCGGGCCGGGGGGGCCGACGGCTGCGGGCAGGCGGCGGGCGCCCCAGGGCGCGTACGCGAGGAGCAGCGAGCCGGCGAACCAGCCGGCGTCGAGCAACTGCCCCGACTGGTAGCCGGCGCTCAACAGCGGCGAGGTGAAGAGGGCGTCGCTGAGCACGGTCAGGGCCAGGGCGGCGATAGCGGTGTTGACGGCGGAGCGGTTGATCTCGGAGCGCCGGAAGTGCAGGACGAGCACCATCGAGACGAGGGCGATGTCGAGCAGCGGGTAGGCGAGGGAGAACGCGGCCTGCGGGACGCTGCCGGAGGCATCGGACTGGGCGGTCCGCGCGGCGTTCGCGAGGGCCAGGCTCCAGGACAGGGTGAGCAGGGAGCCGCCGATCAGCCAGGAGTCGAGTGCGAGGCAGACCCAACCGGCCCGGGTGACGGGCCGCTTGGCGAGGACGAGCAGTCCCACGATGGCTGGCGGGGCGAAGCACAGGAAGGCGATGTCGGCGAGGGAGGGCTTGGGCATGGGCACGCCGAGGATGACCTCGTACCAGCCCCAAATGGCGTTGCCGCAGGCGCCCATGAGGGAGGAGAAGGCGAACAGGAGCCAGGCCGGGCGCTCACGGCTGTCGATCGTCCGTGCGTAGGTGTAGCAGGAGACGGCGGCGAGCAGGGCGGCCGCGCTCAGTCCGAAGTCGCCCATGATCTCGGCGAGTTCCTCGGAACCCCAGCCCAGGGCGGCGCCGACGGCGTACCCGGCGCTGACGACGGCGAGCAGCAGCTGCATCGCCAGGCTCCGGCCCCCGGGCGAGGCGGCCTGCCGGATCGGCAGGGCCGCCCCCTGGGCGCTCACCGTTCCCCCTCGCCGGCTGGTTCCGGCGCACCCCATCGTCGCCCCCGGCGGCTGTGCCGCATCGGATCCTTCGTCCATTGGCCGTGCATCGCCCGTCGCCCCCCAAAATGTCCGATCACCCCAGCGCCAGACGTTCGTGGCGCAGCCCCTTGTTCCCGGACGATACACCACTTTCGTCACTCAGGGACATAGATGGCCTACTCTCCGTGACCACACGGGGAGTTGGTGCCACTGTGCGCATCCGGACGGATGCGGAGAGTGTTGGGCGAGGGGTCAGTCGGTGATCAGGACCGTGTTCTCCAGGGGCTCCCCCGCGGCGAACCGGGTGAGCTGGCGTGCCACCAGGCGCTTGGCCCGCGGCTCGAACGCCGAGCTGCTGCCGCCTACGTGGGGCGTGATCAGGACGTTCGGAGCGTGCCACAGGGGATGGCCGGCGGGCAGCGGTTCCGGGTCGGTGACGTCGAGCGCGGCGCGCAGCCGGCCCGACTCCAGTTCCGCCAACAGGGCGGCGGTGTCCACGACGGAGCCGCGCGCCACGTTGACGAGCAGGGCGCCGGTCTTCATGCGCCGCAGGAAGTCGGCGCCGGCCAGACCGCGGGTCTCGTCGGTCAGTGGCGTGCAGAGGATCACCACGTCGGCCTCCGGGAGGAGCCCGGGCAGGTCGGCGAAAGCCTCGACCGGACCGCGCACGGTGGTGCGCGCCGAGCGTGCGACCCGAGTGATCCGCGCGCACTCGAAGGGCGCGAGCCGGTCCTCGACGGCCGTGCCGATGGACCCGTAGCCGACGATGAGGACGGACTTGTCCGCGAGGGCCTCGTAGAAGCCGGAGAGCCACTGCTCGCCGTCCTGGCCGCGCACCATGCGGGGGATGCCGCGCAGGGAGGCGAGGGTCAGGGTGAGCGCCAGCTCGGCGGTGCTCGCCTCGTGGACGCCGCGGGCGTTGCACAGCCGTACGCCGGGGCGCAGCAGGTCGAGGCCGCCGAGGACGTGGTCGACGCCGGCGGTGAGGGTCTGCACGACCTCTAGGTCGGGCATGGCCGCCAGCGGCCGCAGGGTGACCTCGTCGGACTTCATGTAGGGGGTGACGTAGAAGGCGCAGGCGGCCGGATCGGCCGGGAAGGCCTCCTCGCCGTCCCAGTGGCGGTAGCGGAAGGAATCGGGGAGTCCTTCGACCTGCTCCGCGGGGAACGGGAGCCACACGTCCGGGGTCTTTGCAGTCATGATCACGAGGCTATGCCAAGGGATCCTGATCAACCCGTTACTTTGTTGGCCGGATGTGGAGGGGGACACACGGGTGGAGCGCAGGTCGATCGGGGCGGGGGCGCTGGCGGTGGGCGCCGTCGGGCTCGGGTGCATGCCGATGAGCTGGGCGTACGCGCCCTCACGGCGCCGCGGCGAGGAGTCGCTGGCGACCGTGCACACGGCCCTGGACCTCGGGGCCAACCTGCTCGACACGGCGGACCTGTACGGGCCCTTCACCAACGAGCTGCTGCTGGGGCGCGTGCTGCGCGAGCGCCGGGCCGAGGCCTTCGTGTCGGCCAAGGTGGGGCTGCGGGCGGGCGAGCAGCACGTGGTGGCCTGCGGGCGGCCCGACTACCTGCGGCGGGCCTGCGACGCGTCGCTGCGCCGGCTGCGGACGGACGTGATCGACCTCTACCAGTTGCACCGGGTGGACCCCGAGGTCCCGGTGGAGGAGACGTGGGGGGCCATGGCGGAGCTCGTGGGCGCCGGGAAGGTGAGGGCGCTGGGGTTCTGCGCGTTGGGTGCGGGGGCCGGACCGGGTGCGGGGCGGCGGGGTGACCGGGAGTACCGGACCACGCTGCGCCACCTGGAGCGGGTGCAGCAGGTGTTCCCGGTCAGCGCCGTGCAGGCGGAGCTGTCCGTGTGGTCCCCGGAGGCGGCGCGGCAGCTGCTGCCGTGGTGCGCGGCGCGCGGGGTCGGGTTCCTGGCGGCGATGCCGCTGGGCAGCGGGTTCCTGACCGGGACGCTCACCCCCGGGGAGGGCTTCGAATGGGAGGACGTCCGGGCCCGGCACCCGCGGTTCACGGCGGAGGCGATGGCGACGAACCAGGTGCTGATCGCGGGGCTGCGGCGGGTGGCCCGGCGGCACGGGCCGGCGGTGACGGCGGCGCAGGTGGCACTGGCGTGGGTGCTGGCGCAGGGGCCGCAGGTGGTGCCGGTGCCCGGGGCGGACCGGGCGTCCTGGGCGGCGGAGAACACGGCGGCCGTCGAGGTGCGGCTGACGGCCGGGGACCTGGCGGAGATCGCCGCGCTGCCGGCGGCGGTGGGGGCCTGGGACTGAGCCCACAACCACTCGATCGGGTGTACGAGTGGTGGAACTTCGGGGGCCGCGAAGTCTGTTGAGACGGATGACGGGCACGATCGCGAGTGGCGGTCGCGCGGACCGGAGGGGAGCAGGGCGATGCGACAGCGGCGGATGGACGGACGCCGGTTCGGCCGGGCGTACGGAGGGTTCGGCCGGGTGGGCGGCAGCGGGTCCGGCGGAGTGTTGGGGCGCGGTCGCGGGGTCCCGGCGGGGGCGCTGCTGGCGGGCTGGGCGGCCCTACTGGCGACGGGGTGCACCCCGGCGGGCGGTCCGGGGGCCGCACCGGGCAGCTCGCCGCCGCGGGGGGCGCCCAGCGCGTCGGCCGCGGGGTCGCCGGGCGGCGCGTCCGGTGCGGCACGGAGCCCGGGGGCTCCGGCCAAGGGCTCCGTCACGGTGACGGGAGAGGTCGCCAAGGACCTCGCCTCGCCGTGGGGGGTGGCCCCGCTGCCCGACGGGGACCTGCTGGTCGCCTCGCGGGACAAGGGCACGATCAGCAGGGTCGCCCCGGACACGGGCAAGGCGACGCAGATCGGGGAGGTGCCGGGGGTGGACCCGGGCGGCGAGGGCGGCCTCCTGGGCTTGGCGGTGTCCCCGTCGTTCGCCTCGGACCGCATGGTGTACGCGTACTTCACGACGGCGTCCGACAACCGCATCGCCCGCATGCGCTACGACGAGCACCGGGACCCGGGGCAGCAGTTGGGCGCGCCGGACACGGTGCTGCGCGGGATCCCCAAGGGCGTTTTCCACAACGGCGGCCGGATCGCGTTCGGCCCGGACCGGATGCTGTACGCGGGGACGGGCGAGACCGGTGACCCCGGGCTCGCGCAGGACAGGAAGTCGCTCGGCGGCAAGATCCTGCGGATGACGCCGGACGGGCAGCCGGTGCACGGCAACCCCGAGGCCGACTCGATCGTCTACTCGTACGGGCACCGCAACGTGCAGGGGCTCGCCTGGGACCAGGACAAGCGGCTGTGGGCCTCCGAGTTCGGCCAGCACACTTGGGACGAGCTGAACCTGATCGAGCCCGGCGGGAACTACGGCTGGCCCGAGGCCGAGGGCAAGGCGGGCAGACCGGGACTGCGCGACCCGGTGGCGGTGTGGAGACCCGACGAGGCCTCGCCGAGCGGGATCGCCTGGGCGCAGGGCTCGGTGTGGATGGCCGGGCTGAAGGGCGAGCGGCTGTGGCGGATCCCGATGGCGGGCGCGGCCCCGGCGGCCGCACCGGAGGCCTTCTTGGAGGGGAAGTACGGCCGGCTGCGCTCGGTCATCGCCCTCGGCGGCGACAGGCTGCTGCTGGTCACGAGCGAGACGGACGGGCGCGGATCGCCGCAGGCCGGCGACGACAGGATCCTGACACTGACGGTGCGGTGACCGCCACGGCGACGTGCGGTGACCGACACGGCCCCGGAGAGGGGCGGAAGGCGGGGTGGGCACGTGTTCAACATGTTCGAGGAGCTCTTCAACCCGGGGCGCAGGCACACGGACGAGGAGCGCAAGCGGCTGGAGCTGTCCCGGACCGATGTGACCGACGGCGATCCGGGACGCGGCCCCATAGACCTGGACTCCGGCAAGGTCCTCATACGCGTCGAGGAGGAGCCCCCGCCGCAGTCGTGACCGGCCCGAACAGGCGCAGCCGGTGGGCGAGGGCGGCCGCCTCGCCCCGGCCGGCGACACCCAGCTTGGCCAGGATGTTCGAGACGTGCACGCTGGCCGTCTTCGGGGAGATGAAGAGCTCCTCGGCGATGCGGCGGTTGCTGTGGCCCGCCGCGACCAGGCGTAGGACGTCACGTTCGCGGCTGGTCAGTCCCCATGCCTCGACCGGGTCGGTGTCCGGGGCGGGTTCGGCCGCGGGGGCGTCTGCCTCGGTGACCGGGAGCCGGGCGCGCTGGGCGAGCAGGGACAGGTCCTCGGCCAGCCGGCGTGCACCGAGCTGCCCGGCGGTGGCGTGGGCCGCGCGGAGCAGGGCGGCCGCGGGCTCCCGGTCGCCGCCGGCGGCCAGCATCGCCTCGGCGAGGCGGTGGCGTGCGCGGGCCAGCAGGTACGGGCGCTCCAGTGGGCGGGCGGCCTCCTCCACGTCGGCCCAGTCGGCCACGGTGTCCCGGGCCTCGGCGCGCAGCAGCTCGGCGCGGAAGAACGCGCTGTGTGCGACCCACACGGGCACGGGAGTGGCCAGGGTGCGGGCGGCTGCGCGCAAGACGGCCAGGGCGGCTGCGCGGCCGGCGTCGGCGACGGGCAGTCCCCGGGCGTCCGCCTCGGCTGACGCGGCTGCGAGCAGCAGCGGCCAGGCATAGCGGTGCTGCCCGAGCGGGAAGCCGTAGTCGATCGCGGCGGCGACCTCGGTCCGGACGTCCGCGATGCGGCCCTCCCCCGCGGCGATGCCGACGGCGAGGCGGAACAGCGGTATGCGGTGCTGCGGTTGGGAGTCGTGCGTACCGAATTGAGCGTGGGCTGCCTGTAGTTGGGAGGCTGCTTCGGCCAGCTCGCCGCGGCCGAGGGCGAGATGCGCGTGCCGTGCGGCGGCGGAGCCGCGCGGGGCGGCGCTCTGGCCCACGTGCAGGGCCCGTCGCGCAGCGGCTGCGGCTTCGTCCCAGCGGCCGAGGCCGTACAGGCTCTCCGCCATGTTGCCGCGGATCCAGGCCTCGGTGTCCAGCAGGCGTGACTTTCCGACGAGTTCGACCCCCTGCTCGGCCAGGTCCGCGGCCTCCCGGGATCTGCCCACGCCTTCCAGTTGAGAGGTGAGGTTGATGTATGCACGTCCCGCCAGCATGACGAGGCCGAGCTCGGTGGCCCGTTCCATGACCGCCCGCATTTCGGCGAGGCCGCGCTCAAGGTCTCCGGAGTCGGTGAGGAGGCAGCCGACCGTGATCCGGGCGTTGAGTTCGATCTCGTCGGCGCCGATCATGCGGGCGTAGGCGACGGCGCGTTCGGCGGCATCGATGTTGTCGGGGCCGGGGTTGTGGAGCATGCCCCAGCCCGCGGCCCGGACCAGGACCTCGGCGTGCACCTGGGACGGGGGCAGCCCCTTGACGAGCTCCTGGGCCTTGGCGAGCTCCTCCCAGCCGTCGCCCCGGGCCAGGCTGGAGACCAGCCGGGACCGTTCGGTCCAGAACCAGGCGGAGCGCAAGGGGTCCCCGCCTTCCCCCAGCAGCCGCAACGCCGTCTTGGTGATCTTCAGTGCGCGTTCGCGTTCGCCGCCGAAGCGGGCGGCGACCGTCGCCTCGGCCAACAGGTCGAGGCGTTGCAGGGGAGTGGCGGCCGGGTCGCATCCGCAGGGCGGGTACACATCGGTGTAGTCCACGGGGCGCAAGGCCTGGCGGACTTCCTCGGGGGCGCTCTCCCACAGGTCCAGGGCGCGGTCCAGCAGTCGTAGCTGCTCGGAGTAGGCGTGTCGGCGGCGGGCGGCCACGGAGGCGGCGAGCACCGCGGGCAGGGCCTTCGCGGCGTCGTTGGCGTAGTACCAGTAGCTGGCGAGCCGGATGATCCGCTCCTCGGCGCGGATCAGCGTGTCGTCGGCCTCCAGGGCCTCGGCGTAGCGGCGGTTGACGCGGGCGCGTTCGCCGGGCAGCAGATCGTCGCTGACGGCCTCTCGGACGAGCGAGTGCCGGAAGCGGTAGCCGTCCCCGTCTGCGGTGGCGAGGAGGATGTTGGCGCCGACGGCGGCCCGCAGGGCTTCGATGAGCTCGTCCTCGCTGAGCCCGGCCACGGCCAGGAGCAGGGGGTACTCCACGGTGGAACCGCCCTCGGCGACGATGCGGACCAGGCGCTGGGCCTCGTCCGGCAGCACCTCGACGCGGACGAGGAGGAGGTCGCGCAGGGACTCGGTGAGTCCGGCCCGGCAGCCGCTCTCCCGGCAGGCGGCGAGTTCCTCGACGAAGAAGGCGTTGCCGTCGGAACGGTCGAACACCGAGTCCACGAAGGCCTCGTCGGGCTCCTCGGCGAGGATCCCGGCGAGTTGGCGGCGTACCTCGGCCCGGTTGAAGCGGGGCAGTTCGATGCGCTGCACGGTGCGCAGCCGGTCCAGTTCGGCGAGCAACGGACGCAGCGGGTGGCGGCGGTGGACGTCGTCGGCCCGGTAGGTGGCGACGAGGACCAGGCGGCCGCTGGTGAGGGTGCGGAAGAGGTAGGACAGCAGGTGTCGGGTGGAGGTGTCCGCCCAGTGCAGGTCCTCCAGGACGAGGACGACGGTGCGGTCGGCGGCGAGCCCTTTCAGCATCCGTGCGGTCAGCTCGAAGAGCCGGGCGGTGCTCTCCTCGTCGTGGGGGCCGCGGGGGGTGTCGCCGAATTCGGGCAGGATCCGGGCGAGTTCGTCCTCCTGCCCGGAGGCCGCTGCCGCCAACTCCGAGGGCAGGAGCCGGTGCAGGGTGCGCAGGGCCGTGGAGAAGGGGGCGAAGGGAAGCCCCTCCGCCCCGATCTCCACACAGCCGCCGACGGCGACCACGGCGCCGCTACGGGCCGCCTCGCCGAGGAACTCCTCGGTGAGGCGGGTCTTGCCGACTCCGGCCTCTCCCCCGATCAGCAGCGCCTGGGGCTCCTGTCCGGCGGCGCGCCCCAATGCATCGGTGAGGACGGCCAGTTCGTCGGCTCGACCGACGAACACCGGGCTGACGGTTCTGCTCTCCACGCCGCCGAGCATCGCACAGGAGTCCCGGCCGGCGGCACCCGGTACCGTCGCCGCGCCGCCGCTCACGCGGCCCGCGCGAAGCGGCTCCGGTGTCCCCTCACCCGCCCTTCGGGGTCCTTGCTGCGCGAGGAGGCCCGGTGCGCCTCCTTGGCCTCGCGGATCCGGCGGTACCGGTCGGCCGCGCGGATGAGGTCGGCACTACGGGCGGCGGCCATCTCGTACTCGAACACGTCGTTCTCCCTGGCTGCGGGTTCTCGGTCACCTCGTTGGTGTGGTGTCGAGTCTCGCCCGCCGGGAGGTGCCGGCACATCGGGAGCATGCCGCATCCATGGGGGCGGCGGGTCCTTAGTTCCGGCCGGACGGATCCCCATGCCCCACTCGGTGAGACCCCGCCCAAGGGCCCCTCGTTCCTCGCGAACCGGTCGGGGCCCTGGTGCCGGGGGCGCGGAGCGTGGGACACGGAGGGGTCCCGCGGTGGCGCATGCGCCGGGTCGGTGCGGGCGCCTCGGTCGCTCGCCGGTGTCAGGCCGCCGGGGCCGGAGGCCATTCGGGGGCGAGGACCGACCAGACCTCGGTGTCCTGGCGGACGCCGCGGTGGGGGTGGTTCTGCCGGAGGACGCCGTCGCGGGTCATGCCGAGGCGCTCGGCGACGGCGAGGCTCTTCTTGTTGGCGGAGGAGGCGTACCACTCGGCGCGGTGCATGCCGCGCTCGTGGAAGGCCCAGTCGAGCAGTACGCGGCAGGCCTTGGTCACCAGGCCCCGGCCGGCGGCGGTCGGCTCCAGCCAGCAGCCGACCTCGCAGGTCCCGGTCCGGGCGTCGAAGGTGCGGAACAGGACGCCGCCGACGAGGGTGCCGCCGAGCCTGATGCCGTAGATGCGGCCGCCGTCGGCGGCCGTCTTCTGTGCGTAGTCGGTGAGGACGCCGCGCGCCGTGTCGAGGTCCGTGACCACGTCCGCCAGGGCGATGTGCTCCCCGATGTATTCGCGGCCGCGGTCCATGTGGGCCAGGAACTCCTCGGCGTGCCGGGGCTCCAGGGGGAAGAGGTGGGCGTCGTCGGCGAGGGATATCGAGAACATGCGGCTACGTCCTTGGGTCTCGTCCGGCGGGTTGCCGGATCACCGGAAGGGTGCAGCCGGCTCGGCGCCGTCCTCGCTCGTCGCGGCTTCCACGCCGGTCCGCTGCGCCGGAAGTGTCGCATGCGGCAGGGAATCCGGCGGCTCAATGCTGATCTCGGGCAGCATGCGGTCCAGCCAGGCGGGCAGCCACCAGTTGGCGCCGCCGAGCATGTGCATCAGCGCAGGGACGAGGAGGGTGCGCAGGACGAACGCGTCGAGTGCGACGGCCGCGGCGAGGGCGATGCCGAACATCGCGATGATCCGGTCGCCGCTGAGCACGAAGGCCAGGAAGACGGAGATCATGATGACCGCGGCCGAGTTGATGACCCGGCTGGTCTCGGCGAGGCCGACGCGGACGGCCCGGCGGTTGTCGCCGGTCTCCAGCCACTCCTCGTACATCCGGCTGACCAGGAAGACCTGGTAGTCCATGGAGAGGCCGAAGAGGACCGACACCATGATCACCGGCAGGAAGGGCTCGATGGGGCCGGCGCTGCCCAGGCCCATGAGCTCGCTGCCCCAGCCCCACTGGAAGATCGCGACGACGACGCCGAAGGAGGAGGCGACGGCGGCGACGTTCATGGCCGCGGCCTTGAGGGGGATGCCGATGGACCGGAAGGCCAGCAGGAGCAGGATGCAGCCGAGGGCGATGACCACCCCGACGAAGAGGGGCAGCTTGCCGACGATGACGTCGGCGAAGTCGTCGTAGCCGGCGGTCACGCCGCCGACGTGGACCTCCATGGTGCTGCCGTGCGCGGCGCGCGGGATGACGTCCCCGCGCAGGTCGGCGACGAGGTCGCTGGTGGCCCGGGACTGCGGGGCAGAGTCGGGTACCACGGTCACGAGGGCGGTGTCGCCGCTGCGGTTGAAGACGGCGGGCCCGGCGGAGGCGACGCCGTCGGCGGAGCGGAGCGACTGGGCCAGCTTCTCCATGGCGAGCCGGGCGCCCCCCCCCACCCGCCGGG
>NZ_JBHWJJ010000072.1:30713-34312 GCF_042732005.1 Streptomyces sp. NPDC059851
CGGGCCGGGGGTCGCCGCCGGCGCCGGGGGCGCGCTGGCCGGGGGCCCCCTTCAGCTCGGCGGGCCGCGCGCCCCCCCGGACGCGGCGGGCGACGACCGTGAGCGGGCCGTTCACGCCGGGGCCGAAGCCGTCGGCGAGCAGGTCGTAGGCCTGCCGGGTGGTGGAGGTCTCCGGGTTGTTGCCCTGGTCGGAGGTGCCCAGGTGCAGGGAGAGGGTGGGCAGGGCGAGCCCTGCCATGACCACGGCGGCGACCAGGCCGAGGAGCTTGGGGTGTCGTTCGACGAAGGCGGACCAGCGGGCGGCGAATCCGGTGGGCAGCTCGGGCTGCGGACCGTCCTCGGCGAGCTTGCGGCGCTCGCGGCGCGAGAGGGCGCGCATGCCGATGTACGAGAGCAGGGCGGGCAGCAGCGTGACCGACGCGGCGACGGTGAGGACCACGGTGAGGGAGGCGGCTATCGCGACGCCGTTGAGGAAGCTCAGTCTCAGCACCAGCATGCCGAGCAGGGCGATGCAGACGGTCGCTCCGGCGAAGACGACGGCCCGGCCGGTGGTGGCGACCGCCTGCTCGGCCGCCTCGTGGACGGCCGCGCCCCGTTTGAGGGCCTTGCGGTGGCGGGTGACGATGAACAGTGCGTAGTCGATGCCGACGCCGAGTCCGACGAGGGTGCCGAGCATGGGTGCGAAGTCGGCGACCGCCATGGCGTGCCCGAGCAGCGTGATGCCGAAGTAGGCGGTACCGACACTGACCAGGGCGGTCGCGATCGGAAGCGTGCTCGCGGCGAGCGAGCCGAAGGCGAGGAAGAGGACCAGGGCGGCGACGGCGACGCCGATGACCTCGGCGAGGTGGGCGGTGGGCGCCTCGGTCAGGCCTATGGCCCGGCCGCCGAGCTCGACCTGCAGGCCGTCCGCCTCGGTGGCCGGGTTCTTGGCGGCGTCGACCACGGCCTCGGCCTGCGCCTTGGGCACGGAGTCGGCCGGCCGGTCGAAGGTCACCACGGCGTACGCGGTGCGCCCGTCGGCGCTGATCCGGGCGGCGCTCTCGGGGCCGGGGTCGTACGGGCTGCCGACCGATCCGACGCCGGGCAGTTGGGCGATGGCGGTGAGGGCCCGGGTCATGCGCTCTTGGACGGCGGGGGTGCGGGCCGTCTGGTGCTCGGGCGTGTGCCAGACCACGGTGTCGGTGTCGCCACCCTGGCCGGGGAAGCCCTGGCGCAGGAGTGCGTGGGCCCGGCTCGACTCGGTGCCGGGGACCTCGTAGTCGTTGGAGAACGCCGTTCCGGCGGTGAGGGCTGCCGTGGCGGTCCCGCCGAGGGCGAGCAGCCAGATCAGGGCGGCCACCAGCCGGTGCCGCATGCACCACCGTGCGATTGCTGCCAAGGGACGTGCTCCCTGAGGGTTCGGGTCTTTACCGGGAGGCCGCCCGACGCAAAGGAACGCTGGACCTCGCGAAGGCAGGGCCGAGGGCCCGGGAGGGTCGCTCCGGGCTCGGGCCGAGACGGTCTGCCAGGCCACGATCGCAGCGTTTCGTGATCGTTGGCCCGTTTCGTGTGCATCATCACAGCGCCGGGCGGAACCGGCGGAAGTGTGCGGTTGCGCGTCAGCCGACGGGCGGGGCGCCCGGTTCGTCGACGCGGTAGCCGGGGACGGAGGGCCAGCGGACCGTGAGGACCACCGACTCCTCCTCCGCGCACCAGGAGTGGTCGACGCCCCGGCCCCAGACCACGTAGTCCCCCTGCTCGTCTAGGACGACGCTGCGGCCCGGGAAGTCCATCCGGAAGCGCCCGCTGATGAGCACCAGGAGGGCCGTGCGTTCCTCCCCGGTCGTCCACCGGGCCCGTTCGTCGCCCTTGGGATGGACGCCCCACTTGATCTCCACGTCCTTGCTGTGGCGCGGGTCGGCGGGGTCCTTGAAGTGGCCGAGGAGCCAGCCCCGGTCTGCGGCGGCGTCGGGGGTGGCCTTGCCGGTGTGGATCTGGACGTCGTTCACGGGGTGAGGCTAATGCAGTTGCGCGGGCCCCCGGGCCGGTGGTCGGCTGCACGGATGACGACGGATCTTGACGAACTGGTGCGGTTGCGGGCGGTGTACGACCGGGAGCTGCGGCGCGACGCGGTCCCCGACACGGCGCGGGCCCGGGTGGAGCGTGCGGGGGCCGTCGTACGGCAGACCACCCCCGGGGAGGGGTGGAACGGCGTGCTCTGGTCGGACCTCGACGAGGGCACCGCGGATGCGGAGATCGCCGCGCAGGTGGCGCACTTCGAAGGCCTCGGGTCCGGGTTCGAGTGGAAGCTGTACGGCCATGACCGTCCGGCGGACCTCGCGGCGCGGCTGCGGGCGGCGGGCTTCGCGCCGGAGCCGGCCGAGACGGTGCTGGTGGGCCGGGCGGACGAGCTGGCCGCGCTGCCGGTCGAGCCGCCGGAGGGGATCACCCTGCGTACGGTGGAGGACGCGGCCGGCGTGGAGTTGATGATGGACGTCCACGCCCGGGCGTTCGGGACGCACCGGCCCGGCATCCGGGAACTCCTGCTCACGCTCCTGCGGGAGGAGCCGGAGACGGTGGCGGCGGTCGTGGCGATGGCCGGGGACACCCCGGTGAGCGCGGCCCGGATGGAGATGCGCCCGGGCTGCTCGTTCGCCGGGCTGTGGGGCGGCGGCACCCGTGCCGAGTGGCGGGGCAGGGGCCTGTACCGCCTGCTGGTCGCCCACCGGGCGCGGATCGCCGCGGAGCGCGGGATCCGCTGGCTCCACGTGGACGCGTCGGAGGACAGCCGCCCGATCCTGCAACGCCTGGGCTTCGAGGTGCTGGGCCGGACCGTCCCGTACACGTGGGAGCCCGGGCCCGCATAGCCGCGGGCCCGCCCGGCTCCCGGACCGTACGGCTGCGGGCTTGGACGGCTCCCGGCCTGCCCGGCCACGGCCTGCCCGGCCACGGGCCGCCCGGACACGGCCCGCCCGGCCACGGGCCGGCGCAGCCGCCCGCCCGCCGGCCCGACCCCCTCCCCTACCGCCGCAAACGCGAAAGGATCACGCCATGGAACGGATCTCCCCGCCCTTGACCGGCAGCGAGCGCGAGATGCTGCGCGCCTACCTCGACTACCACCGCGCCACCCTCGCCTGGAAGTGCGAGGGGCTGACGGACGAGGAGCTGCGCCGCCCCTCGATGCCGCCGTCCACGCTGTCGCTGTTGGGCCTGGTCCGTCACATGGCCGAGGTGGAGCGCCACTGGTTCCGGCGCACCCTGGCCGGCGAGGAGGTCCCCCACCTCTGGTCCGACCGGCACGACTTCCAGGCCGCCTACGACGCCGCCGGCGCCACCCGCGCCGAGGCCTTCGCCGCCTGGGAGGCGGAGGTGGCGCATGCCCGGCGGATCGAGGCCGCCGCGGAGTCCCTCGACGTGACGGCGTACGTGAAGAGCTGGCAAGAGGAGGCCTCGCTGCGCCTGATCATGCTGCACCTGATCCACGAGTACGCCCGGCACAACGGCCACGCCGATTTCCTGCGGGAGGCCGTCGACGGCGCGACGGGTGCCTGACGGGTCGGCCCGACCCCGGTCGGGCCGACCCCACCCCCCCCCCAAAAGTTATGGCAGCCAAACCAAAA
>NZ_JBHWJJ010000072.1:34322-38170 GCF_042732005.1 Streptomyces sp. NPDC059851
TGCTCGCGGTTCTCGGGCGCCAGCTGTCCCTGGCGCCCGCCCCCCCCCCGCCCCCCGGTTTGTTGGGGGGGGCGGCGGGCGGGGGGGGGGGGGGGGCGGGCGGGGGGGGCCCCCGGGGGGGGGCGCCCCCCCCACCCACCCCCCTATAGTTAGGGCAGCCTAACCTAATGCCCTTGGGGGAGAGTGTGAGCCTGTGACCGACGCGGACGACTTCGAGCTGTACCGGGACGACTGGGGCATCCCCCATCTGCGCGCCCCCGACGCCCTCCGCCTGGCCTACGCCCAGGGCCGCACCACCGCCCTGGACCGGGCCTGGCAGCTGGAAGTCGAGCGCCACCGCTCCCAAGGCTCCAGCGCCGCGTTCCTCGGCCCGGAGTCCGTCGCCTGGGACCGCTTCGCCCGGCAGAGCCGCCTCGACGACACGGCCCGCCGCTGCCACGAGGAGCTCGACCCCGAGACCGCCGCCTGGGTCGGGGCGTACGTCGACGGCGTCAACGACGGCCTGGCCGCCGGGGCCGCCCGCGACGAGCGCTTCGCCCGCACCGGCCACGCCCCCGCGCCCTGGGAGCCGTGGGTCCCGCTCGGCATCTGGATCGCCACCCACATCCTGTTCGCCGGCTTCGCCACCAAGCTGTGGCGCGAGCGTGCGGCACGCGCCCTCGGCCCGGAGGCGGCCACCCTGTTCGCCACCGACGGCCCCGGCACCGCCGGCAGCAACGGCTGGCTCGTCCCGGGCGACCGCACGGCCACCGGTGCGGCGATCATCGCGGGCGACCCGCACCGCTTCATCGAGGACCCGGGCGTCTACCAGCAGATACGCCTGTCCTGCCCCGAATACGACGTCCTCGGCCTCGCGGTCCCCGGCATCCCCGGCCTGGCCCACTTCGGCCACACCGGCAGCGCCGCCTGGGCGATCACCAACGCCATGGCCGACTACCAGGACCTGTACGTCGAGCAGCTGCGCACCGCCGCCGACGGCGTGTCCGTGGAGGCGCTGGGCCCCGACGGCGTCTGGGAGCCGGTCCACCGGCACACCGAGACCATCGCCGTCGCCGGAGCCGAGCCCGTCGAGGTGGAGGTGCTGGAGACCGCCCGCGGCCCGGTGGTCACCCGCGAGGAGGCCGCGGACCAGACGCTCTCCCTGCGCTACCCGCCCCGCGTCCGCCGCGACCTCGGCTTCGCCGTCCTGCCCGCCCTGTTGCGCGCCCGTACCGTCGCCGACATCGACCGGGCCCTCGACGGCTGGGCCGAGCCCGTCAACGTCGTCCACGCCGCCGACACCGCGGGCGGCCTGCTGCACCGCGTCGCGGGGGCGGTCCCGCTGCGCGACCCGGCCAACCGGCTGCGCCCCGTGCCCGCGTGGGACGCCCGGTACGCCTGGCAGGGCTGGGCCGAGACCCCGGCCGAGCCGGTGCAGGGCTTCGCCGTCATGGCCAACGCGCGCGGCATCGCCTCGCCGCTCGGCGTGGAGTTCGCGCCCCCGCACCGCGCCGACCGGATCCGGGAGCTGCTGTCCGGCTCGGCGGACTGGTCCCCCGAGGCGATGGCCGACGTGCACCGGGACACCTACCTGGCCTCGGCCGAGCCGCTGCTCGCCCTGCTGCCCGCGCTGGAGGGACTGTCCCCGGCCGCGGAGGCGCTGCGCGCCCGGCTGCTGGCCTGGGACCGGCACATGGAGGCGCAGAGCACGGACGCGACGGTCTTCTCCGCGCTGCGGACGGCCACCGTCCGCCGCTTCGCCGCGGACCCCTCCCTCGCCGCCCTGGCGGGCGCCCCGACCGGCCCCGAGGTGTTCCACCCCTGGCTGTACCTGCTTCCCCGGGTCGGCTACGCCCTCGAAGGCCTGCTGACCACGCAGCTGCTGCCGGACCTGGACCGGGTGGCGCACGTACGGGCCGCCCTGGAGGAGACGGCCGCGGCCGGCGCCCCGGACGTCCCGTGGTCGCAGGTGCACCGCCTCGCGCCCTGGACGGCACTGACGGACCCGGACGCCGAGTGGCCGGGCCTGGGCGGCGACCACGACTGCGTGAACGCCACCTCCTCCGTCCCCGGCTTCACCGACCTGTGCGCCCGCGCGTCCGCGGCCCGCTACGTCTGGGACCTCGCCCGCCGGGAGGACAGCCTCTGGGCGGTCCCGCTCGGCGCGGACGGCGTCGCCGGCACCGCCCACCACCGCGACCAGCTGGCGCTGTGGGCGCGGTGCGAACTCGTCCCCGTCGTCACCGACTGGGACGGCCTCACCAAGGAGTCCGCATGACCGCCCCCGCCGCCGGCACCCGGCAGCCCGTGTACAGCCGCGCCGTCGAGGGCTTCGGCACGGTGACCTTCACCCCGGTCGACCCCGCTGCCGACGCCGCGCTGATCCACGGCTGGGTGAGCCAGGAGCGGGCCCGCTTCTGGGGCATGACCGGGGCGAGCCCGGACCTCGTCCGGGAGATCTACGAGGACGTCGACCGGCGCACCACCCACCACGCGTTCATCGCACGCCGCGACGGGGCACCGGTCGCGCTCTTCCAGTCGTACGACTGCGCCGCGGACCGGGTCTCCGAGTGCTACGAGGTGCAGCCCGGCGACACCGGCGTGCACCTGCTGCTCGCCCCGGCCGGGGCCGCCACGGAGCGCGGGTTCAGTGCACGGCTGATCGGAGCCTTCCTGACCTTCCTCCGCTCCGACGGCACCACGCGCCGGATCGTCGCCGAGCCGGACGCCCACAACGCCAAGGCGATCGCCCGGCTGCAGCGCAGCGGCTTCGCCCTCGGCCCGGAGGTCGAGCTGCCGGAGATCGACCTGCCCGAGGTCTTCATCCCGGCGAAGCGGGCCCGGCTCGCCTTCCTCAGCGCCCCTGCGCCAGGAAGCCGGTGACGAGGTCCGCCCATGCGCGCGGGCGCTCGGCGAACGGAAGGTGCCCCGTGGGCAGCTCCGCGACCCGGGCGCCCGGCAACGCCCGCGCCAGCTCCAGTTGGCGGGCGAGCGGCACCAACCGGTCCTCGGTCGTCGCGACGACCAGGGCCGGTACGTCGATCCGTGCGAGGTCGGCGCGCAGATCGACCCCCGCGACCAGCGCCGCGTGGTCCGCGCCGCCGGGCGGGAAGGACTCGGCGGTCTGCTGGACGACGGCCTCCAGCTCCTCGGAGGTCAGCCCTTCGAGGGCTTCCTCACTGAGCGCGAGCGGTACGAGGAGCCGCGCGAGCAGGTCGTTCTCCCCGCGTTCCGCCAGCGCGGCCCACAGGTCGGTGACCAGCCCGAGCCGGTGATCGGCCCGGGCGAAGGTCGCCGTGAGCACGAGCGCGGTGACCCGCCCGGGGTACCGGGCGGCCACGCGGACGGCGACGTTGCCCCCGAGCGAGTACCCGAGGACGGCGAACCGGTCCAGCCCCTCGGCGTCGGCGGCGGCCACCAACTGGTCGGCGAGCTCGTCCAGCTCCAGGGGCTGCGTGGCGCGGGGCGTGCCCCCGGTACCGGGGTAGTCGACGCCGACGACGCTGTGCGCGGCGGCCAGGTCGTCGAGGATCGGCCCGAAGTTCGACTCGACCGATCCGCCGCCGCCATGGGCGAGCAGCAGGCCGGGGCCGCCGCTCTCCTTGCGGACGGTACGGGCGTAGGCGTCGCGGGACGCGATGGCGCTCATGAGGGAACCCCGATTTCCTTGGCGGTCGTTACGAAAAGAAAGTTACCCGATTAAACTAACGATCGCTACAGAAACGTGCGGGCTGTCCCCCGCTGCGGGAACGCGGAACGGCCCGCACCCCCCGGGGGGTGCGGGCCGTTCGTGTGCTGCGGGAGCCGGGGTCCTACTCGGAGACGCCGAGCTTCTCCCGGATCAGCTCCTTGTCGCGGGCCGCGGCGGC
>NZ_JBHWJJ010000073.1:0-37730 GCF_042732005.1 Streptomyces sp. NPDC059851
GTCTTGGCGTGCGCTGACTGACCGGACCGTGCTGCTTGCCAGAGGTCATGTGTCCGGTGAACTGCCTACCGCAGTTCGGGGGGGAGAAGGTTCGACGGTGTCCGGCAAACACGATGGGACGGCGTTTCGGTTCGGCTGGCGCGGCAGTCATTACCCCGGCCGGCCCGTTGAGGACCTGTGGTTGGCGATCGGCCAGGATCCGGACGGTACCTGGTGCTTCGACGCGTACTTCATCGGACGCACGACACTGCTCGGTGGCGCGCCACGGGCTGCCGCATTCGCCCAGTGGCTGCTGGCCTCCCCACCCGAAGGCCGGTACGAGAAGGAGTTCATGCTGGTCGACGGCGAACCGCAGAGCGGATCGCGGCGGCTCACGGACGGCACCCGGCTCACCGTCGAGCTCTTGTTGGGCCGTGAGGAAGCGGGTGGCCCCGAGTACCTCCAGGTGCTCCTGTACGGCGAGGTTGGTAGCGGCGCCTTTGAGGTGTGCGCACCCCTGGAATGCCAGCCGGTGCTGCGCGCTGAACTCGAAGCCGCCGCGGCCCGACTCCTCACCTCCTGCACCTAGGTTTGCCGTCCAAGAGATGGGTCGGCGGTTTCGACTCACCATCAGGCCAGAGCGGCCGGCAGCGCAGCCCAGCCGGCCCGGCCAGTGGCGGTGGCACTCGCAGCGAGGTCTCGCCTGACCTGGGACCTCGGCGCGCGACACGTCGACGCCGAGAGCGTCATGAGCAGCTGCGGATGGCTTCGGGGTAGGCGAATTCCCCTTACACGGAGGGGTCGGTAGGCGGCCAGGGTCCGGACCTGAAAGAGGTCGGCCCCAACCCCTTTCCGGAACGACGACCTGTCCGGCGGATCATCTGATCGTTGATTGATGTGTGTCCGTTGACTGACGCCCAGTGGGCGAGGATCGAGCCGTCGCTGCCGGACCGGACTCCGAAGCGGGGTGGGCGGTGGCGGGATCACCGACAGGTGATCGACGCGATCGCGTTCAAGTACCGCACCGGCACGCCGTGGATGGACCTGCCGAGCCATTCGGCTCGTGGAAGGGCGCCCACCGCGCCTCTGCGCTGGTGGATCAGCGCAGATAGCGTGATCGACGCTGGTCCGCGACACCAAGGCCGCGGAGGGAGGCCGACCATCTGCCCCGACGGCATATGCATAAGGGCCGGGCCGCGCCTCGGTGAGCGGCCCGGCCCGTTGGTCGTCAGCCGATTCTGGGAGGCGTGGAGCGCGTGTTGGGGTGGCGCCCCTCGACGTAATCCTTCGTAGCCCTGTGCGAGCACAGAACGAGTGCGAGCGCTGAGAGGGCGAACCCGGCGATGAACCCGATGATTTGTTCCTGTGCCCCATCGGTGCTGAAGTCGGCCTGGGCGATCATGGAGCCTATCGCCACTCCGGACAGACCGGCCATGATACCGAGCTGCACGGTCAGTCGCTCAGCCCCGTCCGGGTCCGCTGCCAGGAGCCGGAACGCGTTCCGCGCTATGGATAGGCCGAAGAGCATGAGCACGAAGCAGATCATCGGGCCGAAGCCGGACTCGATCGTCTCGATGCCCATGGTCACCGCGTAGCAGGTCGTGATCCCGCCGATCAGCAGCGCGAGGGCTCCCGCGGCCGTCGCGACGCCCGGCCGCCGTGCGGAGGCCGGGGGCGGGGTGGGGCCGTGGTCGTGGGGGTTGCGGGGTGGGGTGGTCAAGGTGTGGCCTCGCTCCCTGCTAAGACGAGTCATTCCCGATGTGATCAGTGTGATGACTGCGTTGGTGTGTCGGGGTGGGTTCGGCTTGGAAGTGTCGGTGCGGACGTCGTGTTGATTTTTTGACGCTGGACGGGGTGCTATTGGTATGCGGTGTGGGCTGGTTGGGCTGGCCGCGGTGAGGTCAGGCGCGGCTGATCGCGCGGGGGCCGCTCGCCATCGACTGCGCAAACCGCTGGACCCCGCGGCTCCGGTCCGAGGACGGCGACGACATGACCGACGATGGTCTGCTGGCGGTCCTGCAGGGAGTTGCCGGGCTCGCGGCGTCTGCGGTGAACCCGGTGGCGGCCCTCTTCGGCTGGAGCGGTGACCGCCCATCTTCGAGGGCGGCTCGCGGTTGACGCCGCTGCACGCCAGGAGGTTCGGTTCCGGTGGCGTTGAGGTACAGCGTGACGTGCCACGACCGGTCTGCTGCGTCGACAATGCCGGTGCGCAACCGCTCGTCGCGGTGCTGAGCCACAATCTCAATGGGCACGTCGAGGCCGAGGGTCGCCAGGCCGATTTTCAACGACCGCCTCAGCCTCGCCGCAGCGATGCCAGCGACCATCCAACGGGGCACCTCCTTGTCCGGCCCTCCCGCTCGACCGTCCACCCGCCACCTTCCGGCCCTACCGCCCCGGCGCCGGCTCCGACCAGCCCGCCCGAGCTCACGCACCGCATGTCGCAGAGGAAGGCACCACGCCCATGACCCCGACGTCCATCCCGGCCCGCCCCTCCCTCCTGGGAGTGTTCGGCCACCCGGACGACGAATCGCTTCTGGCCGGCGGTGTGCTCGCGCAACACGCCGCCTCCGGTGCCGACACCGCCGTCGTCACCGCAACCTGGGCCCCGGACAGCCACCGGGCCGCCGAGCTCTCAGACGCCCTCAAGGTCCTGGGCGCCGGAGAACCTCGAATGCTCGGCTACGCCGACGCCCACGTACCCGAATCCGCCCCGGGCCGGCCACGGCTGGTCGACGCCCCGATCGACGAGCTGGTGGAGGCACTCGTCGGACACATCCGGGCGGTGCGCCCACAGATCCTGCTGACCCATGACGCCTACGGCCAGCTGACCGGGCATCCCGACCACGTCCGTACCCACCAGGCGGCCGTCCTGGCGTTCCACGCTGCAGGTTTGGAGCACCGCTACCCGGACGCAGGTGCCCCGTGGCAGCCAGCCGCCCTCTACGCGGCCACACACCCCGACTCGGGGGTGGGCGAACTGGGGGCGCTGCTGACCCGGGTCGGGAAGAAGGTCCTGTCCGTCCCGGACGGGCACGTCGCGGCGACGGTCGACGTGAGCGGCCATCTCGAGCAGAAGTGGTCCGCGATCCTCTCCCACCGCAGCGAAGCCGCCCGCGAGCGGCCGCTGCCCGGCATCCTCTCCCGGCTCCCGGCCGACGTACGTGACCCGATCATCGCGACGGAGTACTTCACCCGCCTCGACGCCGGGCTCACGCCGGTCGGACTGCGGGGGCTGATGGTCTGATCCTGCCACCAGGCGGGGGCGGACCGTGTCGCACGCGGCCGGGGCGGTGGCTGGCGCCTGACGCTGACGGAGGTGCCATGCGGCCCGAGGCCAGTCCAGGCCTGCGCCCAGCACTGGCCGGATGCCCTACCGATGCCAGCATCGCTCTCCATGTCCCGAGCCGGCAGACGGACGCAAGGGCGGCTCGGTCATCCGCGTACGGCGCCCGGCTGGCCGCGATCACTCCTCGGCGGGGTCGACCTGGTTTCGGTGCGCTGTCCGACGGCAGGGAGATGGTCGGTGGCTCCAGCTCGTTGGAAGAGCGCTCAGCGACTGGCCGCGTGTTGGGCTTGGACTTTCGTGCTGGTAGTGCCTCCGGAGCAAGCGTGAGCTGGGTGCGCAGCCAGCCGAAGTACGGCTTCTCGGCGTCGAGCTGTATCTCGGTCGCCGGGGGCAGGTCTGACCTGGCAGGGTGTCCACCATGAGCTCAGAGCCCACGCACCCCGACCCGGCCCGCCACCGCGACAACGGCACGTGGCTCGTCCAGTTCACCGACCGGTTGCTCGTGGTCTGCCCGAGGTGCGGTGGCCGCGCGCTCGTCCTGCCTCTGCCCGGCGTCGCGGCGCCCAGATACTTCAGCGCCCTGCTCTTCCAGCCCCGCCGCCTCGCCTGCGCCAACTGCGGCGCAGTGGCCAACTGGACGGCCGAGGAACGGGGCACCGGCTTGGTCGGCGCGGTGCCCGGCGGCACCGAGGACCCCTTCTTCCGACGGCCGCTCTGGCTTCAGACCCGCTGTGCAGGACGGATTCTGTGGGCCTACAACGAGGAGCACGTCGACGCCCTCAACACCTACGTGGACGCCCGGCTGCGCGAGCGTTACACCTCCCCCACGATGGCGATGTTCGCCCGGCTGCCGGCCTGGATGAAGTCCGCCAAACGTCGTGACGAGGTGCTGGCTGGCTTGGCAACCCTGCGGACCCTAGCCCGGCTCTCGACCCCTGCGGACCGATCCGACGCAGCCCACGAACGCGGCGACCGCCCGCGCCACCACGGCAGCATGTTGTTCCGCGGCGGCCCTTACTAGAGCTTTTTCGCCGGCTTCCCAGCCGTCCCACCCAGCTGACGGCCGGCTTCCGTGGCCGCCCGGGCCGGGCAGCCGCGGACGAACCGGGTTCGCGGCAGCGTCGCGAAGCCGGCCGATGACGGCCGCCGCCCGCGCCGGGAGGTCCGCACCCCGCTACGCCACGGACATCACGGCGGACGATGCTTGGGCGATCTGCGACTTCGTGATGCCGCGCATGGAGGCACTGGAGCGACTCCATTGCTCCGGCTCGGAGGAGCACCGTACGGCCGGGGCGCTCGCCGAAGCCGTGTCCGGTCTCGTCCTGAGGCTGGAGGCCGAGATCAGCCGCTCCGGCCGGAGGCCCTCTGTTGCCCCGGGGTGGACGCCGGAGCGGGTGCGCACCGAGGAGCAGCGCCGCCTGGGCCGGGTCCAGGAGTACTGGAACGATGTGTGCGCGCTGGTACGCATATGGCAGGGCGCCGAGGGCCATGACGAGGTCCGTTGGCAGCGCGTCTCCTTCCTGGATCCCGCCGGCGAGGCCGAGTACGACCGGCTCCGCGCCGAACACGGCATCGGGAGACGGGAGTTCGACCCCATGAGCACCGAGATCCGGCGCGTCGGGACGGGCGCCGACGTCAAGGTCGCCGCGCCGTCCCCGGCACCGTCCGGCTCCAGCTCGCGCGTATGATCCAGCGGCCGCTGCGGTCCTCCAGGTGCTGGGGCAGGGAGCCGAGGTGCACATCGCGGCTGCCCGCCCGCACAAGACGAAGTTCGGCTACACCAACGACGATGACCATCACACCCTGGCCGACCGTTCGCAGGTCCACCGCAGCCGACAGTTTGCCCGGCGGTCCGTCCGCGTGAACTGAAGACCTCCGCGACACCGCTCGAGGAGGTCGACATCGGGGAAGACCGTGATGACGTTGCGACGGGTCGTGGACATGCACCCATCGTCACGTCCGCCCGCGGCCGCAGTGACGGTGTTCTGTCACGTCCGGACACGCGGGCGGCGTCCGAAGGCTATCGGGGGCCGGCAATGCCCACGTGCAGGGCCAGTGTCATGAAGGCCGCGGTCAGGGCGGGCGCGCCCGCTTGCGCCAGGTAGGCCACGAAGCCGCCCATCAGCCGCTGGAGCCGTGACTGCGACGGCTCGTCCCCGGCCGCCTCGCTACGCAACGCGTCCAGGGCCCGCCGCGCGCCGTCCGCCTGGTCGGCGGACAGGTCCAGCCGGGAGATCACGCCGAGCATCAGCTCGACGAACGGGGCCACCGCAGCCGAACCGGCGTCGGCCGAGATGGTGGTGGAAGTCTGGGTGGCGTTGTCACCGGTCTGGAACTGGCCGGTGGCGGCTCCGTGGATGGTGATGCCGCGGCCGCCGCTCTGGTTGTCGCTCATCGTTTCCCCGTCCTCGTCCTCGTGCTTGTCCGTGTGCTTGTCCGTGTGCTCGTTCGTGTCCAGGCCCTCGTCCTCTCCCTCGTCTGCGTGCCGTGTCCTTCTCGTGCGTACCGCTGGACGCGGCGTCGTGTGCGTCAGCCGTTCGCGGGCTCGCCGAGGCACTCGATCCCGTCCGGGCCGCCGAACGCGGAGCAGGGGACGCGCTGGAGGGGCGGCTCGTCCGGCTTCGGCATGGCGGTCACTCCGGGAGCGATGTGAACTCGGGGCAGTTGTGCGAAGGCGCCCGCGAGGGCGGTGGTCGAGCCGCCGTCGCTCAGGTCGGTGCTGGACAGGCCGATGTACCGGCCGGTGGTGAGGTCGAGCGTGCAGGTCTTCGTGCCGTTCGGGTACGGCTCTTGGCGGCCGGTGTCCTCGTTGATCGCCCTGGCCTCCGGGTCGAACGCGCCGGGGGTGGCCGGTCCCTCGTCGCAGCCGAACCATTCGGCTTCTCCGTTGAACGGACGGGAAAGGCCCCGTGCGGTGCCCGTGATCTTCGCGGTCAGCTTCATCTTCGTGTTCAGGGGGACCACGAACGCGCAGGTGCGCCGCGGCGGCGGCTTCTTGTCGAGGTCCAACGGCGGCTGGACGCAAGGCCGCGTGCCCGGCGTGTCGGGGGTGACGGCGACCTCGAAGTCGGTCGCCCCCAACTCGACTGCCACCAGGGCGTTTTGCGGTGCAGCCGGAGACCGGTCCGCGGTCCGCTGCGCGCACTGCCGTCGTGCGGCCTCGTCCTCGGGGCTGGTGGTCGTTGCGCAGACGGTGCGCTCGCGATCCGCCCGGACGGTGCAGGCCGTGGAGGACGGGCCCTCCTCGCACCCCCAGTAGACGATGCTCACGCCCGCCGGGAGCGGGCCGGCGGGGACGACCTGCACCGGCCCGCGCTCGCCCTTGGCCACCCGTGAGACCTTGGTGCAGTCGGTCGTGCCGGTGCCGGTCGGGCAGGGGCCCTCTGGGGTGCCGGGCATCTCCTTGACTTCGAAGAGGCTGGTCGCGACGTGTACGTGCAGGGGCACGGTGGGCGGGGTCCCCGCGGGCGCGGCGCCCCTGCCCAGGACGGTCACAGTGCCGATGGCGGCTGCCGTGATCAGTGAGCCGCCGATGACCACCTTGGCGAACAGGGGCAGCCCGCCCGTGGCCGCGGGCGGTGTGGGGAGTGCCGGGCTGGGGGTTGGCACCGGCGGGTCCACCGGAGGCGCCGCAGGGTGTGACGGAGGAGCGCCGGCGTCCGCGGGGTGGGCTGGGTCGGAGTGTGTGGCGGACTCGGTGCCCGTCGGGCCGGCGTCGTTTCGGGGCTGCGCGTCGCCGCCGTGAAGCTCCGTACCCGTACCGGTGTCCGGGCCCGTACCGGTGTCCGTACCCGTAGCCGCATCCGTCCCGGTGTCCGTGCCCGCGCCGGCATCGGTGTCCGGAGCCGGTCCGGGGCCGGGTCCGATCTGTGCCCGGGCGCCTTCGGCGAGGGCTGCGCCGTGGGGGTCGCCCAGGGCGTGCCAGGCCGCCGCGGCGGTCCCGAACGCGGCGGCCGCGGCGAGTCGTTTGCCGGTCAGCCACGAGCGCACGCCGGACTCGTACGTGAAGTACGCGTGGGCGCGCTCGTCACCGGCCTGGCGGGCTGAGGCCAGGCCCCGGCTGAGGATGCGGTCCCATGCGCCCCAGCGGAGGGAGCAGGCCGTGCCGGGTGCGGCGGCCCGGCTGAGGGCGACGCCCAGGTCCGGCCTGCCCGCCCGGCCGACGGCCTCGGCGAGCCCGGCGATCAGCAGACTGTGGTCGGCCAGGGTGGCGGGCGCGGTCCGCCGGTCCGCGGCCCACGCGGTGAGCCGGATCGTCGCCTCTGCGACCTGCTGCGGGGCGAGCGCAAGCCCCTCCGGCGGCAGGCCTCCCGGATGACCGGCCAGGCGGACGTGCGGCCCGGTGCGGTTCAGCAGCCCCAGCGCGGTCAGCCGGTCGACGGCCTCGCCGACGGCGGTGCCGGTGGGGCCGGGCACCAGCAGCGTGAGGACGTCCACGGTCGCCTGTGCCCTCGGTGCCACCATGAGGAACGCCAGGACGTGCCGGGACACGCCGCCGAGCCGGGCCACGGCCCTGCGCAACAGTTCCGGGACCTCGGCGGGCGCCGGCAGCACGATCTCCCCGACGGTCGCGCCGACCCCGACGGGGCGCGCCAGGGCCGCGGCCCTGATCAACGCCGCGGGATGCCCCTCGCTCGCCCGCCACAGCGCGGCCGCCGCTTCCGCCTCGGCCGGCAGCAGCGGGCGTTCCAGCTCACGGGCCAGCAGCTCGTTCCCCGCCGCCTGGGAGAGGCCGGTGAGGGCGATGGCTTTGCCCTGCCCCCACAGCAGCCGCTCGCGGGAGGTGAACGCCAAGGTGCCGGACGGCATGGTGTCCAGGAGCCGGGTCAGTCCTCGCGTTGGCACGTCGAGGTCGTCGATGACGACGCAGAGCCGGAGGTCGGCCAGCAGACGCTGCAGTTCGGCCTCGCCGGGGCGGTAGCCCGGGGCGTCCCAACAGGCCTCGAACAGGCTTTGGGCCAGGTCGTCCACGTCCTTGCCGTACCCGTCGAGGAACACCACGCCGTCGTGGTGGCCGACCTCGAACACGGCGTGACGGACAAGGGCGCTCTTGCCGATGCCTTCGGGGCCGTGCACCCCCGCCGGCTCGTTGCCGGTGATGCTTCGGACGAGCGCCGCCAGTTCGGCGTCCCGGCCGAGCGGAGGGCGATCCGCACGGCGCGGCAGGCGCTCGATGTGTTCGCGGCGCGCCGGTCTCGGCCGCTTGGCCGGCCCCACCACGGTCACCGCCGAATGCGTCGCGTTCACGACGACGCTCAGGACGTCGTTGTTGTCGCCGGTCACGAACTGGCCGACCGCGTCGCCGTGCACCGACAGGTTCCGGTCCCCTTCCGCCATTGCCCCTCCCACCCTTGGCGTTGGAACGTCCCTGGCAGGATTCCGCAGCGGTGCGGCCCGCGACGCCGGAATGGCGCATTCCTTGTCATTGCGTGGGCGACGAATCGATTCGCCGCGCACCGCGCACCACCGCACGGCAGTTCCGGGATCGCTCAAGCTGTTGGCCTTCCCCGGGTTCAGACGTCCAGCCGGGTCCATCACCGTCCCGGGCCGCCGACGGGTCGGGGTCCAGCCGGGACCATCCGTCCGCGGTAGCCGTCACGTGCTCGTCCGGCACGGAACGGACCACCTTCCCCACCCGAGTGTGGAGGGGCCCAGCTTTCCACCCCGGAGTGAGGCCGGCGGTGTGCACAGACAGCAGGGGCGCGGTGCGTGGACGTGATCGGGGGGCCCGGTCAGGCCACCCGTACGCGTCGTGGGTGACGAGAGAACCCACCCGACGGCTCACGCCTGTTGTCGTTCCGTGGGGGTTTGGGGGCGGCGATCGGGAGCAGGAGAGGGGTCACGACCAATCCGGTACCACCACGAGGAGGTCCGCCATGTCGGGCACCGAGAAGAGCAAGGCGCACGCCGAGCAGGTCAAGGGCAAGGCCGAGGAGGTTGTCGGTAGGGCCGTCGGCAACGAGCGCCTGACCGCCAAGGGCCAGGCCGACCAGGCCAAGGGCAAGATTCGTCAGGCCAAGGAAGACGTCAAGGACTCCTTCCGCCACTGACTACTGATCTGGCGGTCATCGGGGCCCCGACCCTCCCTCCGGGTCGGGGCCCCACCGCGCGTGCTCACGTCCCGGACGCGCCGCCGTTTCAGGAGCGGGCGAGGCGACTGCCTCCATCGGACGACCGCCCGGCCCCGGACCAGCCGCTGCTCCCGCTACAGGCCGGAACTGGCTCCGCAGACTGCGGCCGGTCCCGCCCAACAGCTCGCGCTCCGGAGCAGGCAGGTGAATCGTTCCGACCGCAGACCTCAGCAACCGGTCCGCGCCCAACGGGGCGGTCGCGGCCGCACCGTCAAGTCCTGTGGTGGGCGGCGTGCGGAGAGAGCCGGGCCTCTGTGGAATCAGGCAGACCGGACGCCGGGCCGGGCGAGCGGGGTTAGGGAGGCGTACTGGAGCGGTGCGGACGGATCGATCGACACGTCCAGGGGGGCGGGCTCGGCATCGGAGCGGACGAGGAGGTCACCGACGGCGGCGATCATCGCGCCGTTGTCGGTGCACAGCGTCATGGGCGGTACGCGGAGTTCGATCCCGGCCGAGGAGCACCGCTTCTCCGCCAGAGCGCGGACCCGCGAGTTCGCCGCCACTCCTCCGACCACGATCAGCGTCTTCACGTCATATGTACGGCAGGCGGCCAGAGCCTTGCGGGTCAGCGCGTCGGCCACGGCCTCCTGGAGGGCGGCGGCTCCGTCGGCGACGGGGACAGCCTCGCCGCGCTGCAGGTGCTGCTCGACCCAGCGGGCAGCGGCCGTCTTGAGGCCGGAGAAGGAGAAGGCGTACGGGTCGTCACCGGGCCGGGTCAGCGGGCGCGGGAAGGCCACGGCCTTCGGGTTACCCTCCCGCGCGGCCTTGTCGATGGCCGGACCGCCGGGATAGGGCAGGCCCAGGATGCGGGCGACTTTGTCGAAGCACTCACCGGCGGCGTCGTCGAGGGTGTCGCCGAGGTGCAGGATCGGCTCGCGCACGAGGTCCCGGACGAGCAGGAGTGAAGTGTGGCCGCCGGAGACGATGAGCACCACGCACGGCTCGGGCAGCGGGCCGTGTTCGAGGGTGTCGGCGGCGACGTGCCCGGCCAGGTGGTGGACGCCGTAGAGCGGCACCCCGGCGGCGTAAGCCAGGGATTTCGCCCCGGCGAGGCCCACTTGGAGGGCTCCGGACAGGCCGGGGCCGGTGGTGACCGCGACCGCGTCGATCTGGCTGATCCGCAGCCCGGCTTGGTCGAGGGCCTGTTTGACCACCGGGTTGAAGGAGTGCAGGTGGGCGCGGGCGGCGATCTCCGGCACCACCCCGCCGAAGCGGGCGTGCTCGTCCATGCTCGACGCCACCACGTGCGCGAGCAGCTTTCCTCCCTGGACGATGCCCGCGCCCGTCTCGTCACACGACGACTCGATCCCCAGCACCACCGGTCGTCCGATCATACTCGCCTCCTTCTGCACCGCAACATGCAACTGCAATATATGTGCAATAAGGAGCACGGTAGGCGTGGTCGAACCCGACGAGGTCGCGGCCGTCGTTGCGTTCCTCGTCTCAGATCACGCGGCAAGCACGACCTGCGCCGACTACATCGTTGAGGGGGCGGCATCAAAACGGTGTGAGCCGCATCCCGGCGGCCGTCCGCGCGGCCTTGTCGGCAGCTGGTCGTGGAGCGGCGGCAGTTCGATGGCGGTGTCGGCGCTGGCCCAGCTTCAGCACTGGTCCGGCTTCCGCACCGGCCCGGCGCTGCACGGCACCTGTCCGCGCCTGCCACCGCGCCACGAGTCAGGCGGTGCCCGATCCGGTCGTCGCGGATGACGCCCCGCCCAGTGGGCCTGGCGGCGACCTTCGGCCGGCGCATGGGCTGGCCCGTTCGCAGCTGCTGCGTGAGGGCGCGCTCGATGGCGTGGCGGCGGCGCGGATCGAACAGCGTGGGGCAGATCGCCTCGTGCGCGATCCGCATGGACACATCGCCGAGGTACTGGCGGCGGGGCCAGCGCAGGGCGAGCTTCGCTTCCGCCAAGCGCGCAGGGCAGGTCGCTGGGCCGGCTTCGCCTGCTTCGGGCGGCGGCTTCGCCTGCTTCGGGCGGCGGCTACGTTCGTGGGCGGCGGTATCGGCTGCTGCTGCCCGATAGGGGTCGCGGCTGCCGTTGCAGACGATCTTCGGCGGAACCGTGGGAGCGGACCGGCCGCCGAGCCGCCTGGCCACGTGCCGTGCCGGCTCGCCAGCCGCGAACCTCCATTGCCCACATGCTCAGCCGTGGGTGGTGGTGCGTTGCTCCTCGAGCCCGCAACCGGTTCTCGGACGGTCTCCGTTCGCGGCGTCGAGGTCGCCGGCGGCGTAGACCACGACACCGGCCGCTACGCCACAATCCCCGCGCTGCAGTCTGGGCCCGCGATCCGCATCCCAGCCGCCCGCGGACCCGGCCGCAGCGGGACGCCGGCCTCGTGGGCGAGGGGCTCCGCCCCGGCCAGACCCACCTGGGAAGCATCGGACAGGCCCAGGACCGGTGGTGACGGCGACCGCGTCGACCGGCCGTCCGCAGGCCCGCCTGGTCCAGGGCCTGACGCACGACCGGGTTGGGGCGTGCAGGTGAGCGCGGGCGGCGATCCCCGGCACCACACCGCCGAACCGGGCGGGCTCGTCCGCCCTCGACGCCACCACGTGCGCGAGCAACCGCCGTCCTGAACCATGCCGCGACTCGATTCCCAGCAGCACGGGTCCGCCCGCAGCCCCACACCCCTTCTGCGCCATTACTGCAACTGCAATATATATGCAGTAAGGAACGACTCGTTCGTGGGAACAGCCCCGGCAGAAGGTTGCCCCGGTGCAGCGGGAGCGGACACATCACCACATGACCACCACCGCAACCATCGACAGCACGCGCCCCGTCGCCACGCTGATCAACGTGTTCACCGTCCCTCCCGAACGACAGCAGGAACTGATCGACCTCCTGGCCCACGCCACGGAGACGACCATGAAGCACCAGCCGGGCTTCATCTGCGCCAACTTCCACGCCAGCCACGACGGCGAACGCGTCATCAACTACGCCCAGTGGGAGAGCGCCACCCACTACCACGCCATGCTCTCCAATCCCGAAGCCCGCCTCCACATGGACCAGGCCGCCACCATCGCCACCGATGTCCAACCCCGCCTCTTCCACGTCAACTCAACCCACACGAAGCCCTGAGGCGAGGGCCTCGGACAGTGAGGGGCTCGGCCTGCCTGCCGACAGGCCTCGGCGGGCCGCCGGGCAGCGGCAGTTGACCTACGCCGGGTGCGTGACCCGATGTCGCTGAGGTACACACCGGCCTGGTCCACCGCGGACTTCTGCTCGCCGGCGCCCTGGACCCGCGCCAGCCGCGCGTGCCCACACGGCTGACGCGCGGGGACAGCGGTGCCCGGGTCGGCGCAGGCACCAGTCCCATGGCTGGTTCCCGCCGTTCTCGCAGGCACACACGACGACCGGCCGGCCTTCCACGAAGTGACCGTCGGCGGGGTGCCGATGCGCCCGTGCCGCCTTCCGTTGTGCATGCGGGCCCCGGAGCTGCTCGCGGTCGAGGAGGTAGACGGTGAGCCCTTCGAGACCCGCGGGGCCTGCCGGGACTGTGGGGACCAGGCCCCGGGGTGGGGCGTCCGGGCCGCATGCGTACGCGTCCACCGCGGCCAGCGCTGCCATGTGCACGGCCAGCGTCGCCCGAATGCATCGTCCGTCAGGTCGAAGCGCGTGGGCGATGGATCGGGGCCGTACCGGTCGGCGAAGGCGTCCCGGGCGGCGCGGAACATCGTGGCGCGCCCGCCGGAACCGTCGGCGTCGGCGTCCAGCGGTGGCAGGGCCTGGGACGATGCCGAGACCTGGTCGTTGACCAGCGAGGTCCGCAGCGCCGGCCAGAGGTCCGCCGTCCGCCCCAGCAGCAGGACGCGTACGGGGATGTCGGTCCGGTGCAGCAAGGCGTTGGTGAACAACCAGGTGAGCGGGGCGAGGGGCCAGCGGTCGGCGTAGTCGACCAGGAGCAGCAGGCCGGCGGAGCCGGCCGTGCGGCGGTCCTGACTGCCGGGGGGCAGGACACCGCGGGGCCCTCGTCGCGGTGACCACCTTCCAGCCGGCCGCGGCGCGGTCGCGTGCCAGCTCCTGCGCGAGGCGGGTCTTGCCCTGCCCTCGGGGTGCTTGGAGCCAGCGGGCGGCGCGGGTCGGCCGTGACCCGCACCAGTACCGCAACTCCGCGAGTTCCCCCTCCCTGCCGGTGAAGCCGACCACCGCGAAACGCGCGTTGAGCTCAACGATGGCGGCGGTAGAGCTTCAGGGTGGTGACGACCGCCACGCCGAGGGTGATGTGCATGAGGGACAGGGCTGCGACGGTGCCGCCATCGGCGCCGGACGACAGCGGGCCGGCAGCCGACAAGAGTGCCAGCCCACCACCCACGTACTGCGCGATCCGGAGGAAGACCGGCTTCCACAAGGCCATCAAGAGGGCAGCGCCCGTCCCGACGACCAACGGGACGACGGAGGCGCCGATCACGCCCCCGACAGTGATCGGGTGCTCTTCGCCGCCGTCGACGACGACGAGCGGGGCACCGGCCAGCTTGGCGACGGCAAGAATGATCAGATTGACCACCGCCGCGCCGATCGCTCCGGCGACCAGCACCTTCCACCAGGTGAGGCCGGAGCGGTGGACCGAGGGTGCAACGGGCACAGCAGGGCCGGAGTTCGGAACGGCATTGCTCGACATGAGACTTCCTCCAACGTGTGAAGTGCTGCGCTGCCCTACGGTCAGCGGCACAGACAGAAGCCTCCAACCTGAACTTGACTTGAGGTCAAGCCCTGTTCCGCTGCGCGCGGTCATCCCATATCCCTCCGCATCAGGCCGCGCTGTCCAACAGCCGGTCCGCTCCGCCTCATCCCCCGCCAGTCCTTCGAACCGAGTGGTATTCCCGACCTTGCTCGGGACCCCTGCGGTAGTTCCATGGAGGGGAGGAGCAGTCACTGGTTGCGGGTGCGGGGGCCGTTGTACTGGTTCTCGGTGACGGTGACGGGTTCGGCCCGTCGCGCGCAGGCGGGAGATCCGTCGGTCCGGGGCCTCGGTGTCGGCGGGTCGGCGCACGCACCGTCGGATCGCGGCGCACGCTAAGACCCGTCGAGATGGACTTGGGCGTTCCGGGCGTACGCGGTGGTGGCCCGGTCCTGGAAGCTGTGGTGAAGGAGTGCTGTGGTCCGATACCCGCCTATCGCTGAGCACGGTCTGATCGGTGACCTGCAGACTGCGGCGCTGGTGTCGTCGCGGGGGGAGATCGACTGGTGGTGCACGCCGCGGTTCGACTCGCCGAGTGTGTTCGCTTCGCTCCTGGACGGCGACCGGGGTGGACACTGCCGGCTGGCGGCGGAGGTCGAAGGTGTCACGGTCCGTCAGCTCTACCTGTCCGACACGGCCGTCCTGGTGACGCGGTACATGGCTCCCGGCGGGGTCGGGGAAGTCGCCGACTTCATGCAACCGCTCGATTCCGCTTCCCCCACCGACCGGCACCGGCTGGTCAGGGCCGTCCGGGTGGTGCGGGGTAGCCTGCCCTTCACGCTCGCCTGCCGGCCCCGCTTCGACTACGCCCGTGCCGAACACACCCTGCGCCGAATCAATGCCCGCACCGCGGTCTTCCAGGGGCCCGGAACGGACCTGCACATCCAGGCCACCGAGGACATCCTCTTGGAGGAGGACGGCCAGGACGTCACCGCATCGTTCACGCTCGAGGCCGGGCAGACCGCAGCCGTGGTACTGACCAGCACCACGGCAGGCGCCGAGCTCGCCCCCACGCCGACCTCGGCCGACGTCAGCGCCGAACTGGAGTCGTGCCGGGCCTTCTGGCTGTCGTGGCTGCGGCAGTGCACCTACCGCGGACGCTGGCAGGACATGGTCAACCGGTCGGCCATCACCTTGAAGCTGCTCACCTACGCCCCGACCGGAGCGCCGATCGCGGCGGCCACCATGGGCCTGCCGGAGCAGATCGGGGGCGAGCGGAACTGGGACTACCGCTACACCTGGGTCAGGGACGCCTCGCTGTCGGTCGGAGCCCTGATCGACCTGGGGTTCACCAGGGAAGCACACGCCTTCCGGTCCTGGCTGCGCGACCGGCTGGAGGCCGGCGGCACCGCCTCCGGTGAGCCGCTGCAGATCATGTACCGCATCGACGGCGAGCCGCACCTGACGGAGGAGGTCCTGGACCACCTGGAGGGCTACCGCGGGTCGGCGCCGGTACGTGCCGGGAACGCGGCCGCCGACCAGATCCAGCTCGACATCTACGGCGAGGCCGCCGACGCACTGGCCCAGGCCGGCGACATCGGCGGCATCCGGGGCTGGAAGACGTTCAGCGATCTCCTGGACTGGCTGGCCGACCACTGGGACCGGCCCGACGAGGGCATCTGGGAGACCCGCGGCGGGCGGCAGAACTTCACCTACAGCCGGCTGATGACCTGGGTCGCCTTCGACCGGGGCATCCGCCTGGCGCGCGACCACTCCCGCCCCGCCGACATCGCCCGCTGGACCGAGGTCCGCGACACCGTCTTCCGGCAGATCGTCGAGCGCGGCTGGAACGCGGAACGGCAGGCGTTCGTGCAGCACTACGACACCACCGTCCTGGACGCGTCCCTGCTGCTCATGCCGCGGGTGGGTTTCCTCTCCCCTCACGACCCGGCATGGCTGAGCACGCTCGCCGCCATGGACGGTGAACTCGTCAGCGACAGCCTGGTCTACCGCTACGACCCGGCGGCCTCCCCGGACGGCCTGCGCGGCTCGGAGGGCACCTTCAACCTGTGCAGCTTCCTCTACGTAGAGGCGCTCGCCCGGTCCGGGAAACTGCACCAGGCCCGCTACGCGTTCGACAAGATGCTCACCTATGCCAACCACGTCGGTCTGTTCGCAGAGGAAATCGGTCCCTCGGGGGAGCAGCTCGGCAACTTCCCGCAGGCCTTCACCCACCTCGCCCTGGTCGCTGCCGCCATGGCCCTGGACGAGCAGCTCGGCAAGGAACAGCCACCCCCTTCCGCCGCCGTGCTCGCCCCGGACGCTCGCGGGGGCGTCGATGGCTGAGACAGCCTCCCCTGCCCGGCCCGCCGGTACCCCGCGCACCGTGCTGACCGCCCTGGCCCTCGCCCAGTTCATCTGCAGCTTCGCCGGCTCCAACATGAACGTGATGATCACGGACATCAGCGAGGACCTCGACACCACCGTGCAGGGCGTCCAGACCGCAATCACCGTGTTCCTACTGGTCATGGCCGCATTGATGATCCCCGGCGGCAAGCTGACCGACCGCTACGGCCGCAAGCGCTGCTTCATGGCGGGCCTGCTCATCTACGCCGTCGGCGCGCTCCTCAGCGCGGCCGCTCCGGGCCTGGGCGTCCTCATCCTGGGGAACTCCATCCTCGAGGGCATCGGTACGGCCCTGCTGATCCCGCCCGTCTACGTCCTCACCACCCTGCTCTACCCCGACCTGACCTCCCGCGCCCGGGCGTTCGGTGTGATCATGGCGCTCGGCGGTATCGGGGCGGCCGCCGGGCCACTGATCGGCGGGCTCATCACCACCGCCATCAGCTGGCGCGCTGCGTTCGTGTTCCAGTCCCTGGTCATCGCCGTGATCCTGCTACTGGCCCGGCGCATCGAGGACCCCCTGCCCCCGGACCCGACACGGCCCTTCGACGTCCGTGGGGCGGTGCTGTCGGCGGCCGGCCTCGTCCTGCTCGTCACGGGCATTCTCGCTGCCGACGACAACGTCTGGCTGATGGCCGTCCTGCTGGTGCTCGGCGCCCTCGTCCTGCTCTGGTTCTTCCGCTCCGTCGCGGCGAAGGAGCGGCGGGGCGAGGAGCCCCTGCTGTCGCTGAGCCTGTTCCGCAACCGCACGTCCAACCTCGGTCTGGTCACGCAGAACGTCCAGTGGCTGATGCTGATGGGCACCTCGTTCGTCGTGGCCACCTACCTCCAGGTCGTCCGCGGCTACGACGCCATCCAGACCGGCGTGATCTTCACCGCGGCCACCGTCGGCCTGCTCGTGTCGTCCCTGGCCGCGGAACGCCTCGCCAAGCGTCGGGCCCAGCGCACCCTGATCCTGAGCGGGTTCGTCCTCACGATCGCCGGTGTCCCCCTCCTGATCCTGCTGGCCGACGCCTTCACCAGCCCATGGGCGTTCGCGCCCGGACTGCTGCTGATCGGCCTCGGTCTCGGCGCGATGCTCACCCCGTCGGTGAACGTCGTCCAGTCCAGCTTCGCCGAGGAACAGCAAGGCGAGATCTCCGGCCTCTCACGCAGCGTCTCCAACCTCGGCTCCTCCCTGGGCACCGCCATCGCCGGCACCATCCTGGTCGCCGGCCTCAGCAGCGGCGCCTACGCGGCAGCCATGACCACTATCGGCGCAATCGGCCTCGCAGGCCTCACCGCCGCCGCCCTCCTGCCGCGCCAACAAGCACCGGACGCCACCAGCACACCGACCCCGTGACTACCTCCGGCACCCGACCGCAGCCGCATTTCTTGCCGGCCGGGCGGCCGGGCGGCCGCATGCGCTCGTACGGGCGCAGGAGCCGTCTGAGGCATCCGCATGGGCTCCTCGTCCGCCTTCGAGCGGTTCAAGGCGACAGACACAGCCATCAGGCGTCGCCGCAGGCGCTGCGCCAGGTCCCGCCCGTCCTCCTCGCGCGGCACCACCGTCGGCGGTCAGCCGGGCGCGGCACACCCCCGGCAGCAGTGCGGGGCCGCCACCTGGTGAGGGTGCCGGACCGCACTGCGGCCGTTTCTCATCGCACGTACGCCCGGGCGGCCCGGAGCATTGCGGGACCCCGCTCAGCGTGCCAACACTGGTACACGCTGTGGCGCTGCGTGCACCAGCACGCGCTTTCCTCCGGCTATAGGTCCGTGTAGGGCGGGATGACCCGGACGATCGCGATCAGCTGCAGGCGCGGCAGGGGCAGGGCGTAGAACCAGCCGTCGTCCAGGAGCGGGATTCGGCGCAGCCCTCCGGGCACGCCCCTGCGGCCGCCTTCGCCGATGTCGGTGACGTCGACGCCGACGTCGGCGAGGGCGACGAGCTCGTCGGCCAGGCGCTCGACTTCGGCGGTGACGTGGGCGGGCAGGCCCTTGATGACCTCATCCGTATTCGGGTCGTACTCCCACCGCCAGCCGGTCACCGGGCTCCGCCGAGCGGAATGCCGGCCTCTGCCGCTGCCTCGTCGAGGATGCGGCCGATCTCCGCGGCGATCGCCGCGGCTTCGGCCGGGGTGGCGGCGTGGGCGGCCCGTTCCTCCAGCGCGCGCAGACGGGCCGCCTGGTCGGGATGGCGCTCGATGGCCACGTACAGGGCCCACTGGCGCAGGAACCGGCGCATCGGGGCGGAGCTGACCTGTTCCCGGGCACGGGCCACCGCGGTGGCCCGCTCGGCATCGAAGGTCGGCACCGCGTCCGGAGCCAGCCGGGCCAGGACCGCACGCAGGTCCTCGGCCGTTGCCGGCGGCTGCGGGCCCGCCGGCTCGGAAGGGTGCTCGGGAGCCGTGCTCATGCCGCCTCCGCCCCGTCGGCCGTCTCCGTCTTGGCGCGGTGGGCGGCGGCCAAGGTCGACACGTGCTGGCGGGACCAACCGACCTTCACCGCGACCGCAGCCGGCCCGCCGCGGTCGTAGCGGGCCGCGATCCGTCCGGCCGCCTGCCCCAACGCCGTACGGGCCCGCTCCAAAGCCTCGGCATGTTCTGTCACGGCCGCCGCCAGGCGGTCCAGCTCCGCGGCCTCGTCCGGGGCCAGAACCACTCGGGTGGTGCGGGGAGAATCCGTCATGCCCACCAGCCTGCCCCGCACCGCACCGCAACCGCAACCGCACTTGACCAAAGTGTCTTGCCGGCACACGTGCACAGGCTCGCCTCCGGGCCGCGAGTGATGTGCGCCATGCGCGCCGTGCGGGCAGCACGCAGCGGCCACGCTTCGGCGCTGACGAGGAGGCCCCTCTCCTGGTCGGAGCCGATGTAGTCCCGCCCCACCGTCGCCAGGCGGGCATTGAGCGCCTCGCAAACACCGAGCCGTGCCAGAGCGGTGAGCCGGCGGGCCAGGTAGAGGTAGTTCGGGACGATCTGGCCTTCGGTCAGCGGCCCGCCCACACAGCGCGGGCGTCCGCACTCCGGAGGACAGCAGGGGCGGGGCGGCCTGCTGCGGCGCCCTGCCGGGCGAGGAGGCCGGCCACCGCCTGGTCCACGCCGACGCCTGGGCGTGCACGACGGACAGGAACCCTCCGACGTCGACGCCCCGGCGGTCGAGGACGTCCGTCTGCGCGGCCGCGCCCGGCCTGGCCGAGAAGGTGGGGTCCGGGCGTCGGCCGCTGGCGAAGGCGCGGGCCGGGGTACTGCTGGAGCTGCGGGGGTGACTCCCGGCACTGGTGCCGACGATTCGCGCGCGCAGTGGCGGGTGGGGGCTGGGCAGGCCAGCACGGTGGGGGAACAGGAGCGGGCTGCTCACGGTCCGTCCGAACAGGGGTCCGGGCATGGTGCTCAGCGCGCGACTTGGCCCCCGCCAGGCGCCGCCAGCTCGTACGGCCGATGCAGTCCCACACTCAACTCCCGATCGAGCCATGCAGACGGGCACGCTCGGTCCGGCAGCGCCGAGGCCGGCGAGCGCGGCAGCCCCGCAGCCCCGCGTGTGACATACCCGCACGCACCGGGGCGGGTGCCCGGCACTGACTCCGCAGCCTGCGCCGGCAGCGATTCAACCGGGCGGGTCTGAACACCAGCAGCGCAGCAGGGTCGCAACGTCGGTACGGCGTGGTGACGGGATGGGACTCGAGCCCTGCGCAAAGTGCTGGTGCACCCGAGTTAGGATGATCTTGAACGCCTTTTACGGTGTTCGCGACCATTGTCCCAAAGCCCGACAAGGCTTGTTCTCGGGGGAAACCACCGTGAAGCTCACCGTTCTGCGCCGCGCCGCAGTGGCCACCGCAACCGCATCGTTGCTCGTCGGCGGCTTGGCCGCCGCCTCACCCGCCTCCGCCGCCGGCGGCAACTACAGCTGCACCAACTGGAAGTCGAAGGTCAACAAGTGGACGGCGACCTGCACCGTCCGCAGCGGCCAGGCCCGCGCCGTCACCGATTGCAGCAACGGCAAGACGATCTACGGCGCCTGGGTGGGGCGCGGGCGCTGGGCGTTCGGCGGCGACTGCGGCGTCTACTTCATCGTCGCCCAGGACACCCAGGGGCGTGGCTGACACCCACCACCACGGGGACCGAGAGGACCGGTGGCCTGCCGACGATCCGGCCGGCCGGCCGGCCACGGTCACATCGGGCCTGACCCCGCTCCTCCTTCCGGAAGGGCGGGAGGTCGAGCGCGTATGGCTATCCGAACGCCGTAGCTCGACCGCGCGCAGCGGCATCGACACCCGAGGCGGCGAGGTCGAGTACGGCGCTCGCCATGCGAGAGCCGGCCCGTACGCGTGATGGATGCGCCTCCGCGGCCGCTCCCCCCGCCGCGGCTCGGGGGGGCGTTCGACGTCCTCGTCCTCGTCGTCGGCGACGAGGACGTCGAGGGTGTGGGTGGCGCGGTTCCGCTTCCCAGCGAAGCCGCGCCTTCGGTTATCGGATGCGCAGGAGGCGGGACCGAGAGGAGGGCCGACAGCAGCCGCGTTGTCCGAATCGCGGCCGCCGCCGGCCGCCACGACTGCCCGGCGGGCACGTGGGGAACCGGACCGGGCGGGATGCAGGAGCCGTGCGCAGCCGGGAGGCCCCGCGTGCTGCAGTTCCTGCGCCAGCCACAGGGCGAGAGGGGCCGGCCGGCATACGGGGCCGATCGGTGCATCTGTGCCGGCGTGGTGGCGGTGCCCGGGGTGATGGCGTACGGCGTGAGCACGAATGCTGCGGTACGGAGCACAGCCCCGGAAGACGCTGGCCGGTCGCTGGTCCTCATGTGACCGGGGCGTGTTCGCACCGGTCGGTGGAGCCGCCCTGATGGCGGCCTGCCCGGCCCGGCACCGGATGCGGAGGACCGGCTCCGGCCTGCCATCACCCGGGTGTGCGTGGCGGAGGTGCGGGCCTACGGTTCAGCACAGAGGTGTGGACGAGCCATCCGAATGCTGCGCCAGCCGAGTACCAGAAGAGGTCGGGCGGGTTGAAAGTGGAACCGAGCAGGAGGCGGGCGACGGTGCTGTGCCGGGAAAGCTCCGCCGGCAGCGGGCTCAACTGCACGAATTCGACCAGGCAACTGACGGCCAGCGCACTTCCGGCGGCCCTCAGGGGCGTGACCCGTGGCGCTGCGAAGACGACCAGGGTGAGCAGCAGGACGGTGTAGAGCGCGTCGCCGCCGTACTTGGCCACGGTTCCGGTCGACCAGGCCCTGAGCCCGAGCCCCAGGCCGACGGTGATCGCAGCCGCGCCGGCTGCTGCCAGACGGGTCCGTACCGGTTCGGCGGCGGCACGATCACGGGTTCCGGGTATGAGGGTCACGGGGCCATGCTGCCAGCTGACGAGGTCATACGGCATCGACACCTCGGTGGGGCACCGAGGTACCGGGGTACGGCCACGCCCTCCACGAGAGGACCTCCAAGGAACCGTCCGCGGTGATCCGCTTGACGGCACCCGGCGCAGCGACGGTCACGTCACGGCAGGCCAGGAAGGTCGCACCCGGGGGCCTGATCACCCATCCGAGCGTCACCGGCTGCGGCTCCGCGACCGCGAGGTTGCGGAACGGCCGCTCGTCGGTGCTCATGCCAGCCTTTTCCGCCCACCGAAGCGCGGACTTCCGCGACGCCTACCTCGTCCGAGCCGCCGCCCCCGACGGGCCCACCCGGTCCAACGAGCCCCCTCAACCCGGCGCCCCAGATGAACGGGTCCGATGGTGCCGGTGGTCGTAGACGATCAAGGATCATTCAAACGTGGCGCCGGTGGTCCAGTCGTGCCCGGTACCAGCGCCGTCCCTCCCTCCCGCTCCTCGATCTCGCGGTTGGCCAACACCAGGTGACCGGCACGATTTCGGCGGTGGTCACCAGGTAGAGCCGCAATCCCCGGAAGAACCAGGAGTGACTGCGGCAGTAGCCGTAACCGCGTCAACTCAGTTGCTCCACAGGCAGACTGGGGCCCGGACGGCAAGGTGAGGAAAGCCGACGGACGGAGCGGGTCGTGGGAACGACGACGGTTCGGGCCGTGGTGGCCGACGTGGTGGCGGCAGCAGCTCCCGAGGAGTCGCCGGTGCTCGCCGCCCTCGCGCATGTGGACGACGCCCACGTTGCACGGGCGCCGGCCCCGTCTGCCCCTACGCCGGACGGCCCCGAGGGCCGGGGTGATCCGGCACCCGACGGCGGGGGCCGGCCGTGACCGGCCCGGCCGCAGGGCGAGGGCGTCCGTCCGTCTTCCCCTACGAGCACCTCACCGGGCCGCACGAGGCGGACGAGCACGACCGTCCCGGTGTCCCCTCCGGCACCGTGCTCCGGTTCGCCCTGCTCGCCGTGACCATGCTCACCGCGACCCTGGACATGACCAACACGGTGGGATCCCTGCTCTTCTCCGATGCCGCCGACCGCGCCGGGCTGGGCTGCTGGTTCGCGGTGGGTGACGACAGCGCCTTCTGGCGGGACGCCCTGACCGGCGGCCGTGCCGGTTCACCGCTCGCCGACCCGTGTCTGACGGAACGGGTGGGCGGCCGCCCCTACGGCTGGGGATACGCCGGCGCCGCCGCCCTGCTCGCCGTGGCCGCCGTCGTGCACCGGCTGCAGCCCCGGCTGCGCACCCGACGCCGTGGACTGATCGCGGTCGAGGACATCGGCCCGTCCTTCGACAGCGTCGGCCTGCGCGCCGAGCTGGATGAACTCGTCACCCTCGCCGCCCGGGTGGAACACGTCGGCAGTCTCGATTCCCGCTACCTGGAGCTCACGCCACCCCGGTTCGTGGTCGACTGCACCGCGCTCGACGCCAGCGCCGTCGTCTTCGGTCGCAGCCGTCACCCGGTGGTGTGTCTGCACGCCGGGCTGCTCGCCGTCCGCGGGACGGCTCCCGAGCGGTTCCGGGCCGTCGTGCTCCACGAGCTCGCACACATCCGCACCATGGACGTGGGACTGGCCTACTCCGTGCTCGCGCTCTGGCGGTCCTTCCTGGCCGTGGTCCTCCTCCCGTACGCCGTGATCGTCGGCGGTGGATTCGTCTGGGCCGCGTTCGCCGGGTACTTCCCCGGGCTCGACCAGCGGTTCTGGCCCGCAGCGCTGCCCGAGTTGGCCCGGCAGGCGGCCAAGGCGGTGCTCTTGGTGACGGCGGTGGTGCTGATCCGCGCGGATACCCTCCGGCACCGCGAGCTCGTCGCCGACACCGACGCCGTGGCCGCCGGAGCGGACGTCCGGGTGTGGGAAGCGGCCGCCCGGGCCGAAGCCGAGGCAGCGGCGGCGGGCGGCAGGAGGGACGACCCGGCCACGGGGAGCCCGGCCGGGATCCGAGGCCCGGGCGGAGGCGGGGGCGGGAGCCGGTGCTGGTCCCGGGTCTGGGTCGGGGCGCTGCCTGCTCTCCTGCGGTTGCATCCGGACTGGCAGCAGCGGCTGCGTGCGCTGCACCGCCCGTACACGCTCTACGGGGTCGGCTCCCTGCAGTACTTCCTGATCGGCTGCACCGCCATGACGTCGGTGCACACCGTGGAACGGATCTGGGGTGGCGGGCTGGCCTCGTCGACCGTGTCGCTGATCGCCTCGGCCATCCTCTTCTTCGCGATCTGGCACGACCTGCTGCGCGCCCGCTTCGCCGGCATCCGGCAGGACCTCGGCCCCGCCCCCGCTCCCGGGCTGGCCTTCGGGGGCGGTCTGCTCGTGGGCCAGTTCCTCGCCGGCGTCGGCCACACCAGCCGCTGGTGGCCGGCCAACGGCGAGGCCCCCGCCGTCCTGCTGTTCCTGCCGCTCGCCGGGGCGCTGTGGGTGGCCTGGGTCGGTCAGACCAGCCATCTGTGCCTGCTCCAGGGGGCGCGGCCGCGCGCCGCCATCTGGTTCACCTCCCTGTTCATCCTCTTCGGCGTCGGCCTCTTCCAGTGGTGGACGACGCACGGTTTCACGGCGGTGGCCGGGGACCCCTTCGACTCGCTCCTCGCATCACCGGCCGCTGAAATGCCCGGGCTCGCCGATGCCCACCCGGGCACGTATGCCGTGGCGGCTGCCGTCATCCGGTTCGTCGGTACCCCCGTCACCGGCCGCTCGCAGGCCTTCCTGGCAACCGTGCTGTGGTTCTTCGCCGTCCTCGTGCAGCTCCCGCGGATCTACGGGAAGGATGCCCGCCGCCGGGCGCGCACGACCGCGATGCGGGCAGAGGGCGCCGGCTTCGGAGGTGTGGCCGGCACCGGACTCGTGTGCGGACTCGCCGCCTGCGCGGCCCTGGTCACGGTCCTCGTCACGGCGGACGCCTTCCAGCCCGGCAGCGGCCCGTCCGACACGGTGCGCCGGAGCCTGCTGGTCTGGTGGCCCGCCATGGCCGCCTGGGCGGGAGCGGCCCTGGCCGCCGCCGTGGCCACCGTACGGCTCGGGCCGCTCTGGCTGCCCCGCGCCCTGGTCGCCGCCGCGGTGGCCCAGACCACCGTCCTGCTCGGCTTCCTCTGCCTGCTGACCTTCGGCGGGTGTGCCGGGGGCCGCCTGGCACCGGCGGTGTCGGCGGGCTGTGGCCGGCCCTCGCCCGAACTCGGGCGCATCCTCCCCCTGTTGAGCGAGACCGTCTTCCTGGGCGGGCTCGCCGGGGCGCTCGCGGCGGTGCCCACCGCCCTGCTCTGCCACACCGTCCGGCGCGTGGCCCGGCACCGGCTGCGGCCCCGGCTGCGCCCCCGACACACCACGGTCGGCGCGTCCGCCGCGCGAAGCTGGGCGGTGCGGGCCGGCGTGGGGCTGCTGCTCGTCACCACGGTCGGCTCGTGTGACGCGGGGCAGCGCGCCGCCGGCGACCCGAGCCTCGTCCTGACGGAGTACCGGGCCTCGCCCGTGGGCGAGTCCACGGCCGACCGCATCCGCCTGCTCCAGCTGAGCGCCTGGGAACGCGCCGAGAGCCCGGAGCTGTACTCCCACGTGCTCAGCTACCACAGCCTGGTCGCCGAGACGCTGAGCAGCCGGCCCGACGACCTCGTCGCGGCCCGGGCCCGGTGTTCCGCGCTGCGCGATGCGGCGGACCGGGCGCTGAGTGCCCGCCCGTTCCCCGACCGTGACCTACGTACACGCTGGAGCGACCTGCTGCACCGGACCCGGGCCGCTGCCGCGGCCTGTACGGCCGGACTCCACGCCCCGTCACCGGAACGGCCGTGGGAGGCCGGGCTGGCCGCCGTACGCGCCGAGCTGATCGACCTCCGCACCGAGCAGCAGGACAGGCTGACGGCCGCGACGCTGCGGACCTATTGAGCCCGGACCGGGGCTCGCCGGGGGGCGGCCGGAAAACGAACCGCCAGGGGGTCGACCCTCGCCGGTACGGAAGTGGTCCGGCCTTGATGCCTGCGTCCAGCGGCCGCGCGGAGGCCCGCAATCCCCCGGTGGGGTGACAGGAACCTGTTCGAGCGAGTTTCAACGCCACGACGTCAGGCACACCAAGCCCACCGGGCCGGACCAGAACATCCGTTCACCATTCGCTCCCGATTCGGCCGTGACGCACCCGAGCGGGAGCCGTTCCTAGAGCACCAGTACCAGCCGTGCGCCCATCCGGAGGACCCTGTGAATCCGCGGCCGAACCGCCCCGAAGTCCCCGCCGTATTCGAACATCCCAGGCCCGTCCCGTACCCGCGCCCGGCGTGCAGGCGCCGTGTTGACGCCCGCTCCTTCGGCTGCGGCGAGTCACGACCGGATACCGGGAAGCCGCCGCCTTCGATGCCTCCATCCCGTCCCAGCCGGCCGGCGACCACGACGCACTGCCCGCAAGGAACAGGCCATGAGAGCGGACCCGACGCGTCCGGCGCTCATCCACGGCCGCCGGCCGCTCCGCCCGTTCACCCGCGCACCCCCACGTCAAGGAGCCTGTGATGACCGTGTCCGAAGACCCTCGCGGAACCGCCGCGCTGCTGGTCGACTCGCGTGGCCGCTACCTGCTGCACCTCCGGGACGCCAACAAGAAGATCTGCGACCCGGGGACGTGGAGCATCCCCGGCGGCAATCGCGAAGGGGTGGAGTCCTCCCGGGAGGCGGTGGAGCGGGAACTGCTGGAGGAGACCGGCCTGACCGTGCCGCTGGAGGAATTCACGGTGGTCGACTGCGTCGGCCCCGACGGGGTCGAAGGCCGGATCCGCGTCTACCTCGGCAGCTGGGACGGCGACGCCGACGGCTTGCCGTGCCCAGAAGGCATCATGTTCCGCCACTTCGACGCCGGCACGATCCCGTACTTGACGATGTGCCCGTGGACGAAGGAGGTCATCGACCTCCACCGGGCCCAGGCCCCCGCCCCGCCCCCTGCCCCGGTGCCGCGGGCCCGCCCCGGAGGCCGTGCGCGGCTCAACGTCGTGGGCGTCCACCTCTACCTGGAGCAGGACGGCCAGGTACTGCTCGGCCTCCGGCACCCCGACTCCGCGTACGCCGGCTCCACCCACCACTTCCTAGCGGGGCACTGCGAGCAGGAGTCCGCGGTGGCCTGCCTGGTGCGGGAGGCGGAGGAGGAAGCCGGCCTCGTCATCGATCCGGAGGACGTGGAGCTGGCGCACGTGGTGCACATGGTGGACGTGCCCGGCGCGCAGCCGCGGGTCGGGTTCGTCTTCCGGGCCCGGCAGTGGACGGGCACGCCGCAGGTGCGCGAGCCGGACCGCTGCGTGTCGTGGGACTGGTGGCCCGCCGAGGCCCTCCCCGACCGGGTCGTCCCGTACACCCGTGCCGCGATCGAGGGCATCCGGGCCGGCCGCCTCTACACGGAGATGGGGTGGTGACCGTGCCCGCCGCCCGACGGCCGGGCCTGTTCCCGGGCCCGGGACGGTTCCGCGGCCGCCGGGTCGCGTCCGGGGCGTCGGGATGACTGCGGAGTCCGAACCGGTGGCCATGGCCGAGGCCGTGGCCGGCATCCTGCGGCGCTGCTACGGGATCGTCCCCACCGCAGTGGTGCACGGCCCGCAGGGGACCGCGACGCACAACAACGTGGCCGAGGCCGCAGACGGTCGGCGTTGGTTCGTCAAGGGCTATCCGCCGGACACGGACCTCCAGGGCGAGCAGGAGGCGCTCCAGCTGGCGTTCACGACGGTACCCCGGCATGCGTTCCTGCCCGAGCAACCGCTCGTCCGGGCGTACGCCAACGAGCCGGTGGCCACCGTGTTCGACGAGGACACCGGGCGGTCGATGAGTTCGGTGTCCCAGCCCGAAATGCAGGCCGTCATGCTGCGCTGGGCCGACCTTCGGGCGGGGAACAACGTCCTGGAGCTCGGAGGCGGCGGCTACGACGCGTCCCTCATCTCCGAACTCGTCGGCCCCCACGGGTCGGTGGCGTGCGTGGAGATCGACCCGTACGTACACGCCCGCACGGAGCGATCCTGGCGGAGACTGGGTACGCGGACCGGGTCCGGCCCGTCCTCGGCGACGGCACCACGGAGCCCCCGGGCGCCTGATCCCGGAGAACGGCTTCGACGCCATCATCGTCACCGTCGCCTCGAACGACCTGCCCCGGCGCTGGACCGGCCAGGTCGCGGAGGGCGGACACCTGGTCGCGCCCCTGCGGATCGGCGGATTCACCCGAGCCGTCGGCCTGCGCTAGGAGGACGCGGTACTGGTCTCCACGGGCATCAGCCCGTGCGGGTTCGTATCGATGCAGGGCGCCGGCCGGTGGGACGACACCCCGGCCCCGATCGGGGACACCGGATACGGCGTCCGCTGGGAGGACACCCCGCCCACCCCGCTCGACGGCCTGGACCGTGCCCTGGCCGCCGGCGGGGTGGAGCTGTGGACCGGGGTGACAGTGGCCGGCGGCGAGTCGTTCGAAGACCTGCGGCTGTGGCTGGCCACTTCCCTGAGCGGCTTCTGTCGGATGGCCGGGAATCCGGACCACCCGGGCCCGGCGCGGCTACCGCAGAGGTCAGGCGCCGAAGCCGTCGTCCTCGGCCGCTCACCGGCCTGCCTGATGACGGAACGACGCGAGCACGACGAGACCACCGGCACGTCCACGTGGGAGTTCGGGGTCCAGGGCTTCGGACCGGACGCCAAGGCCGCCGCGGACGCCATGGCCACTGCGGTCCGCACGTGGGACCGGGAGCTGCGGGCCCGGGCCACGCCCCGGCTGACGGTGGTGCCGGCAGGCACCCCCAGCCAGCCGGGCCCCGCACCTCACTGGCACGCCCGTCCCGGCGGTCCTTCCTCCGGCAGGAGCGTGCGGCAATTGCGTCCGCCGTGCGCGCAGCGCCTTCCGGTGAAACGAGTCGGGCCGTCGTTCACAGCCAGGGGAGCTGGTCGGCGGAGTACCGGTAGGCGCGGAAGACGGAGTTCTGGGCGCCGGCCGAGGACTCCAGGCCCACGCCCTCGCCGAAGGACCGGAACTGCGGGACCACGAACTCCCACACCACGTCCCCGCCGGGGGTCACCTCGAAGAGCCGTCCGAAGGAGCCCTCCGCGATGAAGGTGTTCCCGTTCGGCAGGCGCTGGGCGCTGGACATGTAGGGGCTGTAGAAGTTCTGCGGCGGGTTGTCCTGGTACGCCCACACCTCCTTTCCCGTGCGCGGGTCGAGCTCCAGCACCCGCGAGTACGGCACGGAGGTCGTGTCGCGGTAGGTGCCGTTGTCGAAGACCAGGATGTTCCCGCTCGCCAGTTCGTGCGGGTGGTGCTGCTGCGCCAGGACGTCGGGGCCGATGCGCCAGAGCACGGAGCCGTCGGCGCGGTCGACGGCCACGGTGGTGGACGCGCTGCGGAAGCCCACCACGATCGAGCCGTCGGCGCTTTCGTTGACGGTGTTGGCCATGGGCCAGTGCTCACGGGCGAAGTGCGGGTTGAGCGGGAACTCCTCGGGGTCGAGGTGCTCGATGGCGGCCCAGCGCCACACCTCTTCCCCGTCCCAGGTCAGCTCGTACACCACGTCCCCGTAGATCACCCCGCCCGGGGCTTCGGAGCCGGGGATGCCGCCCCGGATCCGGGCCGCGTCGGCCGGGTCCAGCGGTTCGACGACGGTGACGATGAGGTTGCCGTTGCGCAGGATCGAGGCGTCGTGGTGGTGGAGGGGGTGCCTGGCCTCGCGCAGGACCGTGGAGTCGGGGGCCAGTTCCTGGAAGATGCCGCCGTGGTAGACGTCCCAGATGGGGAAGAGGGTCGGGCTGCTGGTGTCCTTGGCCGCGTAGAAGAGGTTTCCGTTCGGCAGGAGTTGTGCCTGACGCCCGGGCGGGTGCGGGGAGTTCCAGGTGTGGACGGGCCGGCCGTCGATGTCGACGAGGTGGATCCCGCCGGCGCTGGTGATCGGCGTGTAGAGGGTGTAGCCGCCGTAGCTGCGGGCGGGGTCGTGGGCGCGGAGGCCGACGCCGCGGCGGCGCAGGGTGTTCTGGTCGACGGTCATGAGGGCTCCTGTGTGGGTGTGGATCAGTGGACGGTGACGGCGGCCGGGTCGACGGCCGTCAGGGGCGCGGGGTGCACATGCCGCAGCAGCGCGGCCCGGTCGGCGGAGCCCGGCAGGTTCTGGGCGGCCTTCGCCCAGGCGGCCTGCTGCTCCAACTGGGTCAGCAGCTCGGGCGAGAGGGTCGCGCCGTACCCGTAGCGGGGCTGGAAGGCGTCCACGTAGCCCGCCTGGAGCGCGCCCTTGGACTGGGCGAGTACGGCCTTTCGTGCGGCGGGCGGGTCGGCGGCGATCTCGCGCTGGGCCCTCAGCAGCGCCCGGAGGACGGCCGTGGTGGTTTCCCCGGTCGTCTCAGGACCCGCGACGAGCAGGGTCCGGGCCGTGTATCCGGTGAAGGGCAGCTCGGCGTAGAGGTCACCGAGGGTGGTGCGGGCGGAGTCGTAGAAGCTGGGGAAGGTGATCCCGGCGTCGACGTCCCCGCGCGCCAGCGCCGAAGTGATCTGGTTGGGGGCGAGGTTGACCACGGTCACGTCCGCGGCCGTCAGCTGCACCGAGGCGAGCATCCGCGAGAGCGCGTACTCGACGTTCGTGCCCTGCGGGACTCCGACCTTGCGGCCCTTCAGCGCGGCGAAGCCGGTGATCCGCCGGTCGGTCCGGGTCAGCAGGCGCCAGTCGGAGAACCGGGACAGGTCGGCGACGATCCGCAGCTCGCGCCCGCCCAGGGCGGCCGTGACCGCGGGCAGGTCACCCACGACGCCGAGCTGCGCCTGACCGCCGAGCACGGCGTTCAGAGCATCCCGCCCGGTGGGCTGGGTGGTGACGGCGGCGTCGATCCCCTCGGCGGACCACAGCCCGCGCGCCTGGGCCACGTGGACGGGCGCCCCGCCGAGGTAGTCACTTGCGGCGAGGGTGACGGCAGGGCGGCCGCCGCCTGCCGGGCCGGAGCCGGCGGCGCAGGCCGAGGTGAGCGCGCAGAGCAGCGCCGCCATCAGTAGGGCGGCCGCTGCGCGGGGTCTGAGCATGGCGGAGTCCTTCCGTGGACGGAGGTGGGGACGGGGAGGGAGTCGGGAGGGCTTCAGTCGGAGCGGAGGTGGCGTGCGATCAGTGAGCGCAGGTCCGGGGCGGGCGGTCCGTCGGACACGGCGGGCACCGCGGACACGGCGGGCACCGCGGGCACCGCGGGCACCGCGGGCACCGCGGGCACCGCGGGCACCGCGGGCACCGCGTGGTCGGCCAGCACCCGCCCGGGGGTCCCGCCGAGGACGACGACCCGCTCGGCGAGGGCCAGTGCCTCGTCGAGGTCGTGCGTGACGAACAGGACGGTGGTGCCGCGGCGCTGCCACAGCTCCCGCAGCAGGGTCTGCATCCGGGTCCGGGTCAGTGCGTCCAGCGCCCCGAACGGCTCGTCCATCAGGAGCACTTCGGGCTCGGCGGCCAGGGCGCGGGCAAGTGCCACGCGTTGCTGCATGCCTCCCGAAAGCTGCGCCGGGTACTTCTCGGCGCCGTCCGCGAGCCCCACCTCGGCCAGTGCCGCGAGGGCGCGTCGTCGTCGCTCCGCACGCGGCAGACCGAGCCGCTTGAGGGCGAATTCGACGTTGCCGCGGGCTGTGCGCCAGGGGAAGAGCGCGTAGTGCTGGAAGACCACGCCCCGCTCCGGGCCCGGTCCCCGCACCGGAGCGGAACCCGCCGTCACCCGCCCTTCGGTGGGCCGCAGGAACCCGGCCACCAGGTTGAGGACCGTTGACTTGCCGCACCCGCTGGGCCCCAGCAGCGCCGTGAACGAGCCCGCCGGGAGCTCCAGATCGGTCCGCTCCAGCACCTGGGCGGGCCCGTAGTGGACCGACAGCCCCTCCAGTCGTACCCCCAGGCTCATGAGGCGCTCCAGTGCACGAACCGGCGGCCGACGGCGGCCAGTACGAGGTCGACGGCCACGCCGAGCAGCCCGAGCACGAGCAGCCCGGCGAACATCCGGTCCACGCGCAGGAACTGGCCGTCCACCTGGAGCCGGTACGCCAGCCCGCTGTCCGCGCCGCCGAGTTCCGCGGCCACCAGGGCGAGCAGCGCGACCGAGGCCCCGTACCGCAGTGCGGCGAGCAGCGCGGGTGCGGCGGCGGGCAGCAGCACCTCGGTGAACCGGCGGTACAACGGTGCCCCCAGCGACCGGGCCGCCCGCAGGTGGGACACCGGCACCCGGGTCACCCCGTCGTGGACGTACAGCCAGACGGCGAGCAGCACGGCGTACGCGATGAGCAGGCGCTTGGCGGTCTCCCCGATGCCGAACCAGGCGGTTGCGAGCGGCACCAGCGCGATGGCCGGGATAGGGCGCAGGAAGGAGATCACCGGGGTGACGGCTGCGGACAGCCTCGGCAGATAGCCGGTGGCGAAGCCCAGCGCGCTGCCGCAGAGGGCGCCCAGCGCGAAGCCCTGCCCGGCGCGGGTCAGGCTGGCGGCCAGGTCAGCGGCCAGGATGCCGCTGCGGGCGCTGTCCGCGAGCGCGGCCGCGGTCTCGGCGGGGGTGGGCAGCAGCCCCGGGCCCACCGCTCCGGAGCGGGCCAGCAGGTACCACAGCGCGAGCACGGCACCTGCCGCGCCCAGGGCCGGGCCGAGCCGGTTGAGGGCCCGGCCGGGCGGTGAGGGGGTGGGGGCGTGCACGGGGCGGCTCCTCGTTCGGTTCCTCGGTCGTCCATAAGTGAGGTCAATAATTGACCACGCTTATGACAGGAGTGTTGCGGCAGTGCGAACCCTCGCCGGGGCCCCCGGGCCTTGACCGGTGATGAGGTACGTTCACCTGCGTGTCTCGACCCGAACCCACGCCCGAGGCCGTCGAGGTCGGACGGGTGATCAGGAGCTGCCGCAAACAGCGCGGCGTCTCCATGGCCGTCCTCGCCACCCGCTCAGGCCTGTCCCAGCCCTTCCTCAGCCAGCTCGAACGCGGCCTCACCACGCCCAGCCTCAGCTCGATCTACCGGATCGCGGAAGCGCTGGACGTCACCCCGGGCACCTTCCTCCGACCGCCCGCGCGACCGGGTGCGGTCAGCCACGAGAGCGACCCTCAGGTGATCCGCGTGAACGAGGCCACGGGGCAGGTCGCCCAAGTGCTGATCCCCGGCGGGCGCAGCGCGCTGATGGAGGCCTACGAGCACCACTTCGAGCCGGGTCGGGGCGAGCGCGGCTGGTTCGAGCACCCCGGCGAGGACTTCCTCTACGTACTGGAGGGCGAGATCGTCCTCGAGGTCGAGGGCGAGGAACCGCTGACACTGCGCGCCGGCCAGAGCGCCCACCACCGGGGCGAAGTCCGGCACCGCTGCCGCCTGGCCGGCCCGGCCGCCGCCCGCACCCTGCTGGTCATCGCGAACGCCTAGAACCGTCGTTCTCGGATCATCTGGGCGTTGAACGGGGCTGCCGAGCGGCACAACGCTTGCGGTGCCGATTCCCATGCCCGGCTTCGTGCGGATGGTCCGGGGACTCCGGGCCCCCGGCGCTACTGGTGGTCGGGCACGTACTTGTAGCCGACGCGGCGGACGGTGGAGATGCGGCCCCGGTAGGTCGGGCCGAGCTTGCGGCGCAGTCGGGCTACGTGGACATCGACCGTACGGCCGTCGCCGATGTTTCCGTACCCCCAGATGCCCGAGATGAGGGCATCACGCGTGTGAACCGTGTACGGGTGGGACACGAGGTGGGCCAGGAGGTCGAACTCCAGGTAGGTGAGGTCCAGTTCGCGCCCGTCGACCTCGACCAGCCGACGTGCCCGATCGACCCGGATGACGTCGTCGGAGTGGACCGGTCCGGGCTGGAGGGCCGGTACCGGCCCGGGAGTCGGAGGCGTCGTGGGCGCGAGGGGCTGGATCTCCGGGCGCACACCGTGCGCTTTCATCAGCGCCACGGGATCGACGTCCGCCGGCAGGAACACGAGGTATGCGACGCGACCGCCGTCGGTCCCGTTGGCGGGGGCGTCGGGCGGGCGGTGGCCGACCAGTTGGAGGTGCGGGCCGGGGTCACGGCGGGTGGCGGGTGCGGGAATCGCGGTGGTCACGATGAGCCCCTTCGGCTGCTCGGAGTGAGGTACGGATGCCGGTCGTTCGGCCACGGCACGGCAGGGGGGTCCATGACGGATGCGACCGGAGCCGGCGCGTCGCACGCCGAGCGGACCGTACGGCTCCGAGGGCCGAGGTCACGGAAAGGCGCGACGTGAAGAGACGCGGCGGCCTGAACGGCGGCGCGCGGCGGAGGAATCCCCTGGTGAAGAAGCCTTAGACGGGTCGGCAGACGGCGCTGGCGACGAGACGGAAGTCAACGTGCCTGCGGCGTACGAGCATGGGCTGCGACGGGGACATGGCCACATCGTGAGGTGCGCGACGGGGACGCGTCAATAGTTCCCTACTGATTGCATAGGAAAGGCTTTGGACCGGGGCTCGCCATCGGCAGGGACGGGGGGCGATTCAACTCCGTCTTTCATGGCAAGACCGAGCTGTCCACCATTCGGTCGTGCTCTTGCCGGGCAAGCGACTTCGGGCGAGTATCCCTATCAATCCGATGGGAAAGGTGGGAATCCAGTGAAGTGCGGTCTGCCAAGACGCTGACACTGCTGCCATTCGCCGGGCTCGTTGCACGGCTCTCGCCCGCGTCCGCGGACAAGACCGGCGTCCCGTCCCGTGGCAAGGTGCCGAAGGCAGCCGCTCCCCCGTCGGGGAGCGCATGCGAAGGTCGCTTCCCGGAGCCCGCCTCCAGGACCTGAGCGGCGTATGAACCAAGGCGGAGCGGAACGCCCACGGGTGCCGTCCGCCCGGCCGTGGGCGACTCCTGCCTTCCCCATCTCGCGTGCCACCCCTCGTGCGCTCCCACGCCTTCCAGTAGCCGGCCATCGCCGCCCCGACAACCTTCCGGAGTAGCCGACATGACCACTGCCATCCCCCACGGCACCTCGGCCCGTCCAACCCTCGCGCCGGGCAACGACACTCGGGCCTGCCGGTGATGCGCGTGCCGACGACACCGAGCACCGCCGGCGGCCGGTCCGCCGACGAGCAGCGCCGCACGCTCCTGCGTACCGCCCGCGATGTGGCGGACGACCTCGCCGCGGACGCCATCGCCCGCGACCAGGCGGGCAAGCCGCCGACCGACGAGGCCGCCCGGCTGCGCGAGGCCGGCCTGCTGGCGGCCCTCACGCCGCCCGGGCCCGGCCGCGGCACGGACTGGCGTACCGGATGTGCCGTCATACGGGAGATCTCCGCGGCGGACAGCTCCGTCGGCGACGTACTCGCCCGCCACTACGTACACACGTGGGGCGGGCGCTTCTACGCGAGCCACGACCACGACACCGGCCTCGAAGAGGAGTCGGTGCGCGAGCAGTGGCTGTGGACCGGCGCGGTCCGCACTCCCGCGCCCCACGACGACACCGATGGCCCGGATCTCACGCTGAGGCCGCGCAGCAACGGCTACGTCCTGAACGGGCGCCGGTCCGTGGACACGGCGGTGGCCGTCGCCGACCAGATCGTGGTGGACGCCGTCTGCGCCGTGACCGGTGACGTCCTGGTCGTGCGGATCCCGCCCGGGGTGCGGGGCGTGACCGTCGAACCCGTCCACGACCGCCTGGGGCAGCGCGTCGCCGGCGCAGGCGAGGTCGTCCTCGACCGGGTCACCGTCGCACTCGGGCAGGTGCTGGGCCGCCGGCCGCACGACGAGGAGTCGACCGCTCCCTTCACCGCGCTCGCCGAACCGGCGCTACGGCTCGCCCTGTGCCACGTCGGCCTGGGCAACGCCGAGGGCGCCCTCACCGAAGCGCGCGACCTCAGCAGGGGCGGCCGCGCACACCGGCTGCCCGGCGAGGACCCGGACCTGCTGCTGACGTACGGGGAACTCGCCTCCGCCGCCCAGACGGCCACCGCCGTGGTCGACCGGGCGACCGAGGTGATGGCGCAGGTCCTCGACACAGGTGCACAGCTCGATGCCGAAGCACCCGCAGGCGTCGCCGCCCTGGTCGCCACGGCCGAGACCGTGACCTCCAAGGCCGCCCTGCACATCACCACCCGGGTGCTGGAACTCGCCGACGCCCCCGGGCTGGACCGGTTCTGGCGCAACGCCCGCGTCCTGACGGCCCACCGCCCCGTCGCACACCGCCTGCGCTCCATCGGAGAGCACTACTTGAACGGCTCCCACCGCGCGGTGGCGGCGTTCCGCTGACGGAAGGCACGGCACGGACGGGGATCCGCGACCGGCCGGCCCCGGGCACGCACCCCGCTCGCCATCCGACTGTCGAGCCGCTCTCCCACCCTCCCGGGTTCGCCGCGGGACCGGGGCCACGGAGACCGGACCGATCGCCCCCGCCCGCGACCTGAGCCCCTCGGCTGCCGGGCACGAGCACCCGCCCGGCAGCCGGCTGCCCGCCCGGGACGGACGTCGGCCGCAGCCGTGCGGGATAATGCACTCATGCGGATCTCAGCCAGGGCGGACTACGCGGTACGTGCCGCGCTGCAGCTCGCCGCGTCACAGGACGACGGGCCACTGAAGGCCGAAGCCATCGCCGACGCCCAGGACATCCCGCACAAGTTCCTCGAAGGCATCATGAACGACATGCGCCGGGGCGGTCTCGTGCTCAGCCAGCGCGGCGGCAACGGCGGCTACCGGCTGGCCAAGCCGGCCGACGCCATCAGCATCGCGGACGTCATCCGCATCGTGGACGGACCGCTCGTCTCGGTGCGCGGCGTCCGCCCCCCGGACCTGTCCTACACGGGCCCCGCCCAGTCGCTGCTCCCCCTGTGGATCGCACTACGGGCCAACGTGCGCGAGATCCTCGACGGTGTGACGCTCGCCGACGTCGCGTCGTCCGACCTGCCCACCGACGTGTCCGCGCTGACCGACGCCCCCAGCGCCTGGACCAATCCCTGATCTCGCACCCCGCGCCCCACCTGCCTTTTCTCGCATTCCGAGATCTCACCGTCCGCCATGTGGTCAGCCTCTTGGGGCGGGTGTCTCCCTCTGCCAATATGCCTACCAACCAGGTGGGAAAACTAGGAATTCGGAGGTGGCCGTGCGGACACTGCACCACGCAGGCCGGGTGATGCCTCTGACCTCCCGCCGGCACATCGACCTGGTCCGTACGTCCAGCGCCATCTGTCAGCCCGCCTGACACGTCCACAGGACCGGCTCCACGCGCAGGCACGCACCGCCGTGCGCCGTGCCACCCGCCCGCCTCAGCCGGCCGGCCGGCCGGACCGGCTCTCGGCCGACCTCACGGCCCGCGTGGCTCCCCCACGCGGGTGATGCGACGTAGGGCGCGTCATCCACCCCCGAGGCGCCCGACACACATCGGCGCCGACACCCATCCGACCCTCAGGCCGCACGCCCGCCACCGACGGCCTGGGGTGGGGGACGTATGTACTCGTCGCCCCTCCCTGCACCTTCCTGAACACCATCCCGTGAAAGGACACCTCCGTGTCTGCCGCAAGACCGCTCACCACCCTGCGCACCATCGCCGTCACAGCGGCGCTTCCCCTCCTGCTCACCGCCTGCGGCTACGGCTCCGAAGCCAAGAAGGAAGAGCCCTCGGACAAGTCCAGCGTGGCCGCCGACGGCAAGAAGCTGTCGGCCTCCGAGGTCCGGCTCGGCTACTTCCCGAACCTGACGCACGCCACCGCCCTGGTCGGCCTCCAGGAGGGCCTGATCGCCAAGGAGCTCGGCGGCACCAAGATCAAGCCGCAGGCCTTCAACGCCGGTCCGTCCGAGATCGAAGCCCTCAACGGAGGCTCCCTCGACATCGGCTTCATCGGCCCCTCGCCGGCCATCAACGGCTACGTCAAGTCCAAGGGCAAGAACCTGCGGATCATCTCCGGCTCCGCCTCCGGCGGCGTGAAGCTGGTCGTGAACCCGGACAAGATCAAGACCCTGGACGACCTCAAGGGCAAGAACATCGCCACCCCGCAGAAGGGCAACACGCAGGACGTCGCCTTCCTCAACTGGATCGCGCAGAAGGGCTGGAAGGTCGACCCCGAGTCCGGCAAGGGCGACGTCTC